>JBKOXM010000148.1:0-10030 GCA_046724925.1 Actinomycetota bacterium
TGTTTCACTGGGACGTTCCAGGCCCGTATCGCGTCGCCTTCTCGACCCGGCTCGGTGGCGTCAGCGAGGGCCCGTTCGCGTCGCTCAACCTTGGACGGAAGCTCGGCGATCGGCCTGAGCATGTCGACGAGAATCGCAGGCGGTTTTGCGCCCAGATCGGGGCGGACGCGAAAAGTCTCGCGCTGAACGTCCAGATTCACTCCGCGCGCGTGAATCGCGCGCACGCGGGGGTGCGCCGCGCGCTCGGAGACGGGCTGTGGACGGACGAGCCGGGCCTTCCCATGCTGGCGCTGACCGCGGACTGCATGCCGGTGGCGCTCGCGCGCTCGAACGGCGACCGACCCGCCGTGGCAGTGCTGCACGCCGGGCGCATCGGCGTGCTCGCAGGCATTCTCGATGCCGGTGTGGCCGCGCTCGGAGGTTCCCTCGTGGCCGCCATCGGCCCTGCAATCGGTCCTTGTTGCTACGAGGTGGGCGAGGAGGTCGCGGACGTCTACCGGGCTCGCTTCGGTGCCTCGGTGCTGCAAGGCCGGCATCTCGACCTGCCGGCCGCCGCAGAGCGTGTCCTTCGCGCGGCCGGCGTGCGCCAGGTCGATCGGATCGACTCCTGCACCGCCTGCAACTCCGACTTGTTCTTCTCGTACCGCCGCGACGGAAATCCGCGGGGAGGACAGGGCGTCGTCGCGTATGTCGCCTGAGCGCGTCCGCTCGAATCTCGAGCGGATGCGCGCCGAAGTCGGTCGTGACGTCACGATCGTCGCCGCGACGAAGTACGTCTCCGTCGAGGAGATGGGCGTGCTGGCGGAGGCGGGAGTCGACGTCGTCGGCGAGAACCGCGCACAGGATCTCCAGCGCAAGCACGCCGAGCACGGTGAGGTGTTCCGGTGGCATTTCATCGGACACCTGCAGAGCCGCAAGGCGAAGGTCGTCAATCAACTCTGCGAGCTCTGCCATTCGCTCGCCTCGGAATCGGCGGCCCGGCGGCTCGAGATCCCGGCGCTCGTCGAGGTCAACCTCTCGGGCGAGCGGACGAAGTCCGGGATCTCCGTCGAGGAGCTCCCCTCGTTTCTGGAGCTCTACGACGACGTGCGCGGTTTGATGACGATGCCGCCGGAGTCACGCGACCCGGAGGCCTCCCGGCCGTACTTCCGCCGCCTGCGCGAGCTCGCGGCGGAGCACGGCCTCCACGAGCTGTCGATGGGCACGAGCCAGGACTACCGCGTCGCTGTCGAAGAGGGCGCCACCCTGATCCGGGTGGGCTCCGTCCTCTACCGCTGAGGACCGCGGTCGGTCACGGGAGTAGAATCGGCCTCCGTGGGACTTGCAGAGGTCTGGAACCGAACGCTCGTCTACTTCGGCATCGCCGAGGAAGACGACGAGTGGGACGAGGACGGCTACGTCACGAACGAGGAGCTGGAACGGACCTATGCCGACAGGCCGAACGTGCGCAGGCTGGCTCCTCGCCGCCGGCAGCGCGAGTTCGACGACTGGACGGATCCTGAGTCTGAGGAGGACTCTGCGACGCCCCTCCGCCCGAAGCTGCGGGCCGCGGAGCCTCCGAACTCGCCGGCCCGCGTCCATCTGGTCATTCCACGGAGCTTCAACGACGCGCAGCAGATCGCGGACCGCTTCAAACAGGACATTCCGGTCATCCTCAACCTCCAGGGCTCCGACGGCGACCTGTCGAAGCGGCTGATCGATTTCGCGAGCGGTCTCACGTACGCGCTCGACGGCGGGATGCAGCGCGTGGCCGAGAAGGTGTTCCTGCTCACGCCTCGCAACGTCGAGGTCTCGGCGGAAGAGCGCGCCCGGCTGCTCGAGCGCGGGGGCTTCTTCAACCAGGTGTGAATCGCGCTCCGCTCCGCGGAGCGCTTGAACCCACGCTACGCGTCCTGGGATCGCGCGAAGCGCTGCAAATCCCGTTCGCGAGCGGCCGCCTTCGGCGCGGCCTCCGCTGCACGCTCGGCACCCGATCTCCATGGCTGCACGGTAGAAGGTCCGGCCCCCAATCCCGATGTGCCGTGGCCTTCGCTGGACGCTGGGCGCCCGACCGCAATGGCGGCGCCGTCGAAACGCAATGATCCGGCCTCAGCGCTAGCCTCAGAGGAACCCGCGTTGCCGAGCAGAATCTCCTTCTGATGAGCGCGTTCGCCGCGTATTCGCCGGTGCTCATGGACGCGGTCGACCAGATCCGGACGTTCGTCGACACCTTCGTCCTGGTCTACATCCTCGTCATCTTCGTCTACATCATCACGTCCTGGGTTCGACTCCCGTATTCGCCGTGGCTGAACCGCATCCAGCGATTCCTCTACGACGTTTCCGAGCCGTACCTGCGGCTCTTCCGGCGAGTGATCCCGCCGCTCGGGCCACTCGACCTCTCGCCACTCGTCGCCGTCTTCGCACTGCTGCTCGCGAGAAATGTCGTCGATTGGCTCCTCGGCCAGCTGTGACAAGGAGGCTCCCATGGCACTGACCCCAGTCGAAGTCCGGCACATTGGCTTCGGGCGCTCGCTCTTCGGGTATCGACGACGAACGGTCGACGCCTCGCTCGAGGAGATCGCGGACAGCTTCGAGGACGCTTGGCGGGGCCGAGCCGACCTGGCAGACAAGGTCGAGCGGCTCGACGAGGATCTCGTGCGGTACCGCGAGCTCGAGACCCTGCTGCGAACGACCCTTGTCTCGGCGGAGCGGGCGGCTCAGGAGCTCAAGGAACAGGCGAAACGAGAAGCCGAGGTGATTCTCGGCGAAGCCCGTTCCGAGGCTCGTCGCATGCTCCGAGAGGCGAGCGCCGAGCGAGAGCGTCTTCAGACGGAGGCCGAGCGCGTTCGTGCACTTCTTCGGTCCGCGCTTGCGACTTTGGAGGCCGACTCTCCCGCCGATGACGAGGAAGACCAGGTGCAGGCTGCGCCGGAGGCTGCCTGAGACGCAGTCGGAGGCGGAGCACCGCTCACTCCTCGATGGTCGGCAACCGGATCGACACCGCAGGCGGCCGACCCCTGGTGAGCGGCCGGTAGACTCGGCTCGTGCCGAGCGCCCAGGCCCGTGTTCGTGTACGTGTTGCGCCCGGGGCGTCTCGCACCGGCATCCTCGGCCGTCACGGCGATGCGTGGAAGGTGAAGGTTCAAGCGGCCCCGGAACGTGGAGCTGCGAACGAGGCGGTCGTGACGCTGATCGCCGAGGCCCTCAGCGTGCCCCGCCGCGACGTGCGACTCGTCTCCGGTCGCGGCGCGCGTGACAAGATCTTGGAGCTGTCGGGCCTCAGCGCCGCCGTCGCGGAGCAACGGCTGGCGAGCGCGGTGGAACGACGTTAGCCATGAGCGTCACGGATACGGAACGGTTCAAGCAGGCATTGCTGGAGGAGCGCAAGCGCCTTGTCGACGCGATCGAGTACCTGCACTCCGAGAACCCGGGCACGATGGAGGAAGAAAGTGGGGAGGAGGCCGGGGTCGACAATCACCCGGGTGACCTGGCGACGATTACGCTCGACCGCGAGATCGACTACACGCTCGAAGAAGCCGACGAGCGCGTCCTGAAATCGATCGACGCCGCATTGGCCCGTATCGAGGACGGCACATACGGGATCTGCCCGGTCTGCGGGCGGCCGATCTCGGAAGAGCGTCTCGAGGCCCGTCCGTGGGCCGAGCTCTGTATCGACGACGCCCGCAAAGCGGCGAGTCATTGACCGAGACCGCGCGGCAGGCGGTCGACGTCCGGGTCGGCTCTTCGACGAACGGCCTGGAACCGGTCTCATCGGTCGAGCGCTCGCTCGCCGCCGATCTCGTGCAGTGGGCTGCGCTCATCGCGGTTGCGGCAGCCGCACTTGCCGCCGACCAGGTCACGAAGCGGATCGTCTCGAGCACCCTGGCGTTGGGCGAAGAGGTCCACGTCGCCGGCCCACTGTCAATTCATCACGTCCAGAACTCCGGCATCGCCTTCGGCTTCTTCGCGAGCGCGACGCTGATGGTGATCGTCCTGACCGCCGTGGTCGTCGCCTGGATGGTCGTATTTTTCGCCCGCTCAGGAGCCCGGCATCCCGTGCTTCCGGTCGCGCTCGGCCTGGTCGTCGGCGGCAGCCTGTCCAACCTCGTCGACCGCATTAGGCTCGGACACGTCACGGATTTCCTCGACCTGCGCTACTGGCCGGCGTTCAACCTCGCCGATACGTTCATCGTCGTGGGGGTGGCAGTGCTGCTCGCGACCTTGATCGGCCCGCGCCGGCAGCTCAGCCGGTAGCCACGCTTCGGAGCAAGGTCCCGAAGGAAGCAGCGGGGGAGCGGCTGGACCGCTTTCTCGCGACCCTGCCCGAGATCGGCTCGCGCGCGGCCGCCGAGCGGCTGCTCGCGGCCGGCGCCGTGCGCGTCGCGGGCGAGGCGCGCGGGAAGAGCCACAAGCTGACCGGCGGCGAGGAACTCGAGGTCGACGCTCCGCCGCGAGCCGAGGAGACGCTCGAGCGGGAGGAGCTCGACCTTCGCGTGCCGTACGAGGACGAGCACCTGCTCGTGGTCGACAAACCTGCCGGTCTCGTCGTTCACCCTGCCCCGGGCCATGCCCGTGGCACGCTCGTTCACGGTCTCATCGGCGACGCGGCCGGCGGCGACGAGCCGCAACGCCCCGGAATCGTCCATCGGCTCGATCGCGACACGTCGGGCTTGCTCGTGGTGGCGCGCTCTCCGGAAGCTCATCGCCGCCTCCAGAACCTCGTGCGCCGCCGCGTGCTCGAGCGTGAGTATCTCGCGCTGGTGCGCGGTCGGCCGCGGTCAAGACGCGGTCGAATCGAAGCCCCGATCGGCCGCGATCGCAGCGATCCAAAGCGCCAGTCCCTCGACACCGCCGCTCCACGCGACGCGGTGACGTCGTTCGAGCTCGTCGAGCTGCTCGATCGCCATTCGCTCATTCGCGTCTTGCTCGAGACGGGTCGCACACATCAGATCCGTGTCCATCTCGCTGCCATCGGGCTCCCGGTGTCCGGTGACCCTGTGTACGGAGTCGAAGGCGACCTCGGCCTCGCGCGCCAATTTCTGCACGCCGCGCGACTCGGGTTCCCGCACCCGTTCACGGGCGAGCGGATCGAGGTCGAATCCCCGTTGCCGCGCGAGCTCGAAGCGGCGCTGGAGCGCGCGAGGGGCTAGGAGAGGTTGGGCCCGCTCCGCTTCGCGTCGTAGAGCTGCGCGTCGGCTACTCGGAAGAGCGCCTCCGCGGTCGCCCCGTTCGTCGGGAAGTGGGCCAGGCCCGCGCTGATCCCGAATCCCTCGGGCAGCTTGCCGCGGGCGAGCTCCTCGTCGATGCGGTCCTGCAGACGCGCGAGAAAGCGCCCGCCGGTCTCGATGTCGCTCTCGAGCAGGCAGGCCGCGAACTCGTCTCCGCCCATCCGCCCGGCCAGGTCGGAGCCGCGCCGGCTCTCGGCGACGAGGCGGGCGAGCACTCGGAGGACTCGATCGCCCTCGGGGTGGCCGAGGGTGTCGTTGATCTGCTTGAAGTCGTTCGCGTCGAGATAGACAAGCGTAAGAGCGGATCGGTATCGCCGGGCCCGCTCGAGCTCTGCTTCGAGCTCCATCGTGAACGCCTGGTGGTTGAGGAGACGAGTCAGCGGGTCACGACGCGCCTGGTCGGCGAGCTCGGCGGTCGCGCGGTCGAAGTATGCGACGACGCACTCCGTCACGAGTCGATCGAGAGTGTCGTTCAGCCGCCGCTCTGCGACGAGGACGTCTCCGGCTCGGAGCTCGGCTGCGCGAGCGGAGACGAACCGCCACAGAACCCGTCTGAGCACCAGGAACTCGGTCACGATCTCGCGCGGTGCAAAGCCGAGTGCCTCCCGTTCCCGGGCGTGATCGCGTACGAGCGCCGCGAGTGGGCCGCTCCTGCGCACGCGCTCGGGCTCCGGATGAGCGAGCTCGCCGGCCAGCTCGGCAATGAACGTGGGCATGTCGCCGAGCTGACCCACCTGCCCCAGACGGGCGAGCGAAGGGACCGCGTCGTCGCGCAGGCCTTCCTCGATGTACTCGAGCGCAAGATCCCAGGCGGCCACCCTCAGCTCCTCGGCCAGCCGGACGAGAGCCGGCGCGTCGGCGTCCGCCGCGCTCACACCCTGAGAATAAGCGGCAAGGCTGATGCGCGACTCGCCAGCGCGAGGGGAGTTGCCTCCCGTGCTCTGGGGGATCCCCGACGAACGTACGCAGGAGATCCAACGAGCACTTTCGGTCGGACGCTAGAATCCAGCGATTTTCCGTACCCGACCCGGTGGGATCTCTCGGGCGGGGGTGCCGGCGCAGACGGTCGCCGGTCCACCCGAAACCCACCGGCAGAACGTCCGTCAACCAAGAAGGGAGTTTGACCTGTGGCCGTCGTCTCCATGCGAGAGCTCTTAGAGGCCGGAGTTCATTTCGGCCATCAAACCCGGCGCTGGAACCCGAAGATGAAGCGATTCATCTTCACCGAACGCGGTGGGATCTACATCATCGACCTCCAGCAAACGCTCGCCTTGCTCGAGGAGGCGCACGCATTCGCGCGCAGCGTTGCCGAGCGGAACGGGACGATCCTGTTCGTCGGCACGAAGAAGCAGGCCCAAGACGCGGTCGAGAGCGAGGCCGGCCGTGTCGGCATGCCGTTCGTCAACCACCGGTGGCTGGGCGGCCTGCTCACGAACTGGCGCACGATCTCGAGCCGCATCGAGCGCCTACACGAGTCGAGGCGCCTGAAGGAAGAAGGACAGCTCGACTTGCTCCCACCGAAGGAGCGCATCGAGATGTTGGGCGAGCTCGAGAAGCTCGAGGCCAACCTCGGCGGCGTCGTCGACATGAAGCGCCAGCCGGACGCGGTCTTCGTCGTCGACCTGCGCAAGGAGCAGCTGGCCGTCCGCGAGGCGCGGAGGCTCGACATCCCGGTCATCGGGTTGGTCGACACGAACTGCGACCCGGACGAGGTGGACTACGTCATCCCCGGGAACGACGACGCGATCCGGGCGTGCAGCCTGGTCACGCGCGTGATCGCAGACGGAATCGAGGCTGGGAAGACGCGCGCCGTCCCGGAGGAGTTTGTCGCTCCTGCGGACGGCCAGGCGACCGAGGAAGCGAGCACCCCAGAGGGCGACTACGAGCAGGTCGCACCCGGCGAGGAGCCGGTTGCGGAGCCGGCCGTGGAGGAGCCCGAGGCTGCTGCGGAAGAGGTCGTGGAAGAGGCGCCAGAAGAGGTGCGGCAGCAATGACGGCGATCTCGGCCGCGCTCGTCAAGGAGCTTCGCGAGCAGACGGGCGCGGGAATGATGGACTGCAAGCGCGCTCTTCAGGAGACAGGAGGAGATCTTGAGGCCGCACGCACCCTCCTCCGTGAGCGGGGCATGGCCAGTGCCGGCAAGCGTGCGGGACAAGCGACAACCGAAGGGAAGGTCGGCTACCGCATTGCGAGCGACCGCTCGCAGGGAACCATGGTGGCCGTCGGCTGCGAGACCGAGCCCGTCTCGAACAACGAGGAGTTTCTCTCCTTCGCCGAGAAGGTCCTTGAGGTGGTCGAAGTGGAGGGCCCGGGCGCGGAGCAGGCGCTCGAGCAGGAGCGCCTCGAGCTTGCAGGCAAGCTCGGCGAGAACGTTGCCGTCGTCGGCGCGGTGCGATTCGAGGCGGTCGACGGAGCAGTGATCGACGGCTACGCGCATCCGCCCGCAAACAAGCTCGGGACGCTGCTTCAGGTCCGAGGCGGGTCGGAGGAGCTGCCCCGCAAGCTCGCGATGCACATCGCCGCCTCCGCGCCGCAATGGGTCAGCCGTGAGGACGTTCCGGAGGACGTCGTTACGGCAGAACGAGAGATCTTCGCGAATTCCGACGAGGTTCTCTCGAAGCCCGAGCAAGCACGTGAGAAGATCGTCGAAGGCATGCTGAACAAGCGTTTCTTCGCCGAGCGTGTGCTCGCCGAGCAACCGTGGGTGCACGAGACCTCGAAGGCCGTCGCCGACGTCCTGGCCGAGGAGAAGGCCGAGGTGCTCGAGTTCGAGCGATTCGCGCTCGCCGGTTGATGGGCGTTCGCTCAGAAGAGAGCCCGGCCGCCACCGAGCTCGCCGCTCCGCCCGTCTTCAGCCGTGTTCTGTTGAAGCTCTCGGGCGAATCCCTGATGGGCGATCGCGACTACGGCATGGACGGGCCGACGATCGAATCGATCGCAGATGAGATCGTCGAGGTACACGCCGGAGGTGTCGAGTTGGCGATCGTCCTCGGCGCCGGGAACATCTACCGCGGGATGTCTGCGGCCGCAGAGGGCATGGATCGCGCCACGGCGGACTATGCCGGCATGCTCGCAACCGTTCTGAACTCGATCACGTTGCAGGACGCGCTCGAAAGCGCGGGGGCCGAGACTCGCGTTCTGTCCGCCCTCGAGATCCCCGAGGTGGCTGAGCCCTACATCCGTCGACGAGCGATCCGCCACCTCGAGAAGCGCAGAATCGTGATCTTCGCCGCCGGCACCGGCAACCCGTTCTTCACGACCGACACCGCCGCGGCGCTGCGGGCGCTCGAGATCGCGGCCGAAGCGATCCTGATGGCAAAGCACGCTGTCGACGGCGTTTACGACGGCGATCCCAACCTCGAGCCAAGCGCCGAGTTGCTGCCCGAGCTGACGCACCTCGAGGCGATCGAGCGCGGACTTCGCGTGATGGACACGACCGCGCTCTCGCTGTGCATGGACAACGGCCTGCCGATCTACGTGTTCGAGCGTGCGCGCGGGAACCTCGGCCGCGTCCTCGCCGGCGAGCGGGTCGGAACGATCATCTCGACCCCTGCAAGGAGGGACGATGGTTGACGACCTGCTCCAGGACGCGACGCGTCGAATGGACCGTTCGGTCGAGTCGACTCGGGAGAAGTTCAACACTGTGCGCACCGGCCGCGCTTCGGCGGCGCTGCTCGACCGCATCCAGATCGACTACTACGGGCAGAAGACGCCGCTCAAGCAACTCGCCACGATCAACGTTCCGGAGCCGCGCATGCTCACGATCCAGCCCTTCGATCCGAACTCGATGAAGTCGATCGAGAAGGCGATCCAAGAGTCGGACCTGGGGCTGACCCCCTCGAACGACGGGAAGCTGATCCGGCTTCCGATCCCGCAGCTCACCGAGGAGCGGCGCAAGGAGCTCGTCCGCGTCGTGCGCGAGCTCGCGGAGGAAGGCAAGGTCGCGGTCCGCAACGTCCGCCGCGATGCCATGCATCACCTCAAGGAAGCCGTCCACAAGGGAGAGATCGGAGACGACGACGAGCGACGGGCCGAGGAACGGGTGCAGAAGCTGACCGACGACCACACGCACTCGATCGACGATCTCCTGAAGCACAAAGAGGCCGAGATCCTTGAAGTCTGAATCTCTCGATTCAGACTTCTAGATGGACGACGAAGGGCCAGCCAGCGCGCGCGACGAGGTCGCGAGCGCTGTGGCGATCATCATGGACGGAAATGGGCGCTGGGCCGAGCAGCGCGGCCTCGCGACGGCCGAGGGACACCGCGAGGGGACCCGCGCGCTCAGGCGGACGGTCGAGGCTTCGATCGACCTCGGTCTTCGCTCGCTCGCCGTGTACGCGTTCTCGACGGAGAACTGGCTCCGTCCGGAGGGGGAGGTCGAGGATTTGATGGAGATCTTCGGCGAGACGATCGAGCGCGAGCTACCCGACCTCGCAGCCCAGGGCGTGCGGGCGCGCTTCATCGGCCGGCGCGATCGCGCTCCCCGGAGCCTCCGTGACCAGATGGCCTCCCTCGAGGAAGAAACCGTGACGAACGATCGGCTGCTGCTTTGGATCGCATTCGACTACGGTGGACGCGCCGAGCTCGTGCAGGCGGCGCGGCGGCTCGCCTCGTCCGGCCTCCGCCCCGAGGAGATCGACGACGATGCCCTGCGAGCGAATCTCTACGCGCCCGACATGCCTGACCCGGATCTACTGATCCGGACCTCGGGCGAAGTGCGAATCTCGAATTTCCTCCTGTGGCAGCTCGCGTACTCGGAGCTCGTGTTCGTCGAGACTTTCTGGCCCGACTTCGATCGGCCGGATCTCGAGGCCGCTCTCTCG
>JBKOXM010000099.1:0-5747 GCA_046724925.1 Actinomycetota bacterium
GAGCAGCGCCACCGCGGTGGAGCTTAAGCCGGTGGCGGGCGACGCGAGGATCGACCCGCCCCGAGCGGGTTCAGCAGGCGCGAAGGGTGCGGTCCGACGTGACCACGCGGCCGTCCGTCATGAATGCACGGACGCGCAGCGCGCCGCGCGCGCCTGAGATCGTGCGCAAGAAGGGCCGGCGGCTGTCCCGTGCCACAAGACGACCACCGAAGAGGACCTGCACCCCGGTCGTCCAGCGCGTGTCCGCGCCGACGACGCCGACACGCCGCTTGCCTCGTGCGCAGCTCGTGCGGACGGTGAGACGCGGCCCGATCCGGCACGCCGCTCCGCGACAGCTGCGCAGCGTCGTCAGACGGCGGGCGAGCTCGGCTCGGGTCGTCGCGAGCCGAGGATCGGCGTGGAGGCTCTGGAGCTCGAAGGGATCGCGCGCGAGGTCGTACAGCTCCCTGTCGCCGTTCGTGTACTCGACGTACTTGTACCGCGGCGTATGGATCGCGGTGTACGTCGGCGTCTCGTGCAGCACGTCGCGGCCGAGGAAGCGTCCTGCATCACGCATGAGCGGAAGCAGCGAGGCGCCGTCGACGACTCGACCGGCCCGGCCGTTCGCCGCATCGAGGATCGTCGGCGCGAGGTCGACGTTGACGGACTGCTGCGTCAGCCGGACCCCGTGGAGGACGGCGGGCCCGCGAACGACGAGCGGCACACGCACGGACGGCTCATACACCTGCACCTTTCCGTTCGGGATGCGGTGCTCGCCGTGGAAGAACCCGTTGTCCGAGGTGTAGACGAAGAGCGTGTTCTGGAGCTCACCGGCCGCTCGGAGAGCGGAGACGATCGCACCGACGCCCTCGTCGACGGCAAGCAGGGACTCGAGGCGCTGGCGATAGCCCTCGGTGATTCCGGCGATCCGCGCGGGCCGGATCATTGCCCGCCTGCGAACGACCTGTGGCTTGTCGGTTACGTCCGCCTCGTTGAAGGACGGCGGCGTAGGAAGCGGCTCGCTCGCGAAGCGATTGCGGTGCCGCGGAGCAGGCACCGGCGTCGGATGGTTGCGAGGATCGTCCGCTTCACGTGGCTGGCCCGAGTGCGGGGCCAGGTAGGCCACGGAGAGGAAGAAGGGCTGCGCCGAAGAGGCGAGCCTGCCGACGGCGTCCACGGCCTTGCGCGTGTAGACGTCGGCCTGGTACTCGGCCGCGGAAGAGCCGTAGTGCACGAGGCTGCCGTTCTCGTTCAGCGTGTAGTCGTAGAAGCGATAGGTCGACGGATCGATCGAGCCGTACCACTCGCTCCACCCTGCCGGAACGTGAGTCGAATCAGAGCGGCCGTAACCGTTCAGGAACTTGCCGATGTGGACTGTGCGATACCCGGCCCGCTGCAACCAGACGGGAAGCGCCTCGCCTTCGGTCGGCCGGAACTTCTCATAGCCGCCCTGAGGAGGCGCGTTGCCCATGATCGTGTTGTTGTGGCCGTATTGGCCGGTCATGAAGGTCGCACGCGACGGGCAGCAGAGGGAGAAGGAGACGAAGTTGTTCGCGAACGTGACGCCCTGCGCCGCCAGTTGCTGCTGGACGTTCGACATCACCCTCATCGACTCGACCGACTGGTCGTCTGACATCACGACGACGATGTTGGGACGGGCCTGCTGAACCGGAGCGGCGTGCGTCTCCAGCGCGGTCGAGCCTGCCAGCGCGGTGGCGACGAGAGGAACCACGAGGAACGTGACGCGCTTCATCGGCCGCATGGTGAGGGCAAAGCGCAGTGCGACGCCAAGGCTTCGTAAAGGTTCCGTACGGGCGCCCGCTAGCCGCAGCGTGGAGCGGGGCTGTCGAGCGTGACGACGCGCCCGTCCGCGAGCGTCGTCGTAGCCCGTACACCCTGGGCGCCCGGCGGCAGCTTCGTCTTGAAGGGCCGCTTCGTCTCGGCGGCGACGACACTCCGGCCCACTCGGAAGCGCACCAACCGCACCTCTCCGAGGTCCTCCCCACGCAGGATCGCCGTCGGGCCTGCCTTCTTCGCACAGGTCGTCTTGACCCAGACACGAGGGGCGACGCGGCACCAACTCGACTTGCAGCCGCGCAGCTGGCCGAGGCGCCGCGAGAGCTCGAGACGCAGCCACGCAAGACCAGGATCGCGGTGGCGGCTGCGGAGCTCGTACGGATCACGCTCGAGGTCGTAGAGCTCGCGCTCACCTCGGCCGTCGTTGACGTAGAGGTAACGCGGAGTCCGGATGGCCGAGAACGTCCTCGCCTCGAGCAGGATGTCACGGCCGAGAAACCGTCCGGGGTCGCGCGCGAGCGGCAGCAATGAGACGCCGTCGAGCCTCCGTCCGGGCACGGTGTGCGCGGCATCGACGATCGTGGCAGCGAGGTCGACGTTCGCAACCTGCTCGGTCACCGTGACGCGCCGAGGCACCCCTGGCCCTCGCATCAGCAGCGGAACGCGCACCGACGGGTCGTAGACCCGGCCTTTTCCGGAGACCAGCCGGTGCTCGCCGTGGAAGAAACCGTTGTCGGACGTGTAGATGATCAACGTGTTGTTCAGCTCGCCTGCCGCGCGCAGCGCCGTGACGATCGAGGCAACGCCCTCGTCGACGGCGAGTAGCGCCTCGAGCTCCTGGCGGTAGAGGTTGCCGACGGCCTCGATCTTGGCCGCGTCGAGCCGCGCCCGGAACCGCACGGCCGACGGTTTGTCGGAGAGGTCGAGCTCGTTGAACGACGGCGGTTGCGGGAGCGGCGCGTCCGCGAAGCGGCCACGGTGACGTGGCGCCCGCGCCGGGGTTCCGAGTCCGGTCGGGTCGTCAGGCTCCTGTGGGGCACCGCCGTGCGGCGCGAGATAGGCGAGCGAGAGGAAGAGCGGCATCTCACGCGCTCCGCCGACCTTGGGCGTTTCGTGCGCCCAGCGCCGAATGACGTCGACCGCCTTCCGCGTGTACACGTCGCCCTGGTAGTCGCGTACGGATGACCCGTAGCGCACGAGCGTCCCGTTCTCGTTCAAGGTGTAGTCCCAGTAGCGATACGTGGACGGGTCGACGGACGCGTACCACTCCTGCCAACCGGGCGGCACGAACGTCGGGTCCGAGCGCCCGTAGCCGTTCAGGTACTTGCCGATGTGCACGGTGCGGTAGCCGGCGGCCGCCATCCAGACAGGAAGGCTGTTCGCCTGGAGCGGCGCGAACTTGTCGTAGCCGCCGTAGGGCATGACGTTGCTGGTGACGCGGTGGTTGTGCGCGTACTGTCCGGTCAGATAGGTGGCCCGCGACGGGCAGCAGAGCGGGAACGAGGCGAAGCTGTTCTTGAACGTCGCGCCCTGCGCGCCGAGCAGGCGCCGGACGTTGGACATCACGCGGATCGACTCGACGGTCTGATCGTCGGTCATGATCACGATCACGTTCGGACGCGCGGGCTGGGCCGCCTCACCCCGGTGCACCGAGGCGGTGAGTGCGGCGACGACGGCGGCCGCAAGCAAGCTGAGCGCGGTCTTCCTCATTTTCTCGTGAGACTGGCCCGGAAGGGCCAAGTTAGCGGCCGGTGGCCACCTGCTGTCCAACTGTTGACAGGTCCTGCGGTTCTGTAACCGGTGCGCGACACGCGAAACGCTCACAGACGTAGACGGCCGGTTTGCCGTCCACGAGCCCCTTGCCCTCGAGCAGCGGCACGTCGTCGGCAGGCCCGTGGGCGACGACTGCGTTCGGGTCGAAGGACGTCAGCGCGGCCTTAGCCACGTCACTGTCCGGTCCGCCGACGATCGCGAGCTCGCGCGGTGGAGAGAGGTAGAGGTCGAGTGCGGAGAGCGCGTGGCCGAAGGCTGTTGGCGCTCGTTCGAGCAACGGACGGACGAGCCGAAGCACACCCACGGCGCTGTGCTCGAGCTCGTCGTCGCCGTAGATCCTCGCGAGGCGGAGGAGGACGAACGCGAGCATCGAGTTGCCTGACGGGATCGGGTTGTCGTCGAGGTCCTTCTTCCGCGCGACGAGCTCCTCGGCGTCGCGGGGAGTGAGATAGAACCCGCCCCGGTCGGGATCCTCGAACAGGTCCACCCCAAGGCGCGCCACGCGCTGCGACTCGACCAGCCACCGGAGCTCGCCGGTTGCGACATGCAGCTCGTAGAGCCCGTGCGCGACATTCGCGTAGTCGTCGAGATAGCCGGTGCCCTTCGCCTGCCCCGCCCGGTAGGTGCGATGGAGCCGCCCCTCCCCGTCCGACAGCGGGCCCAAGAGGAAGTCGGCAAGCCTCCCGGCGGCATCCAGCAAGTCGGCGCGCTCGAGAAGGCGCCCACCTTCGGCGAGTGCCGCCAGTGCGAGCCCGTTCCAGGAGGCGATCGCCTTGTCGTCGCGGAGCGGCTGCGGGCGGTGCCGGCGGATCTCGAGCAGACGCTCTCGCAGCTCCGGATCGAGCTCGCCGCGAAGGATGAACCGCCCGTCCTCGAATGGCTGGAGCAGCTCCTCGGGAGCGCCTTCGCCGGGCGCCCACGTGTGCGTCAGGCCCTCGACGCCTTCGGTGTCTGCGTCCTGGGCCGACGCGAAGCCGCCCTCCTCCAAACGCAGCTCACGCAGCATGTAGTCGAGCGTGTCCTCCGCTACGCGGCGGTAGTCATCTTTTTCCGTGACCAGCCAGCCATGCAGGTAGACGGGGACGAGCAGCGCGTTGTCGTACAGCATCTTCTCGAAGTGGGGTACGAGCCAGCGCTCGTCGACCGAGTAGCGGTGGAAGCCTCCTCCGACGAGGTCGTACATGCCGCCTGCGGCCATCCCGTCCAGCGTTGCGACGGCCAACTCCGTCTCTCCGCGGCGTAAAAGCAGCTCCAGGAGCGAGTGCGGTGGGAACTTCGGCGCTCGCCCGAAGCCTCCCCACTCCGGATCGAACTCGTGCCTCACCGCCCGCACGGCGTCGTTGATCAGGCTCTCCGAGAGCGGCTCGGCCGACGGTCTCCGTTCGCTCGACGAGCGCACGGCTTCCACGAGCGCTTGCGCCTGCCTCGCGACGTCGTCGGGGCGCTCGCGGTAGGCGTCCGAGACGGCCACGAGGACGTCCCGGAAGCCGGGCAGCCCGTGACGCGACTGCGGTGGGAAGTAGGTGCCACCGTAAAAGGGCTCGCCCTCAGGGGTGAGGAAGACGGTCATCGGCCAGCCGCCGTGGCCGGTCATGGCGACGACCGCGTCCATGTAGACGGAGTCGAGGTCGGGCCGTTCCTCGCGGTCGACCTTGACGTTGACGAAGCGTTCGTTCATGACGTGGGCGGTCGCGGCGTCCTCGAACGACTCGTGCTCCATGACGTGACACCAGTGGCAGGCGGCGTAACCGATCGAGAGCAGGATCGGCTTGCCTTCCTCGCGCGCGCGCGCGAGCGCCTCAGGACCCCACGGATACCAGTCGACCGGGTTGTCGGCGTGTTGGAGAAGGTAGGGACTCGTCTCCTGAGTGAGACGGTTCATGTCGAGACCCTAGCCGCGGGCGGTTTCAGCGAGGCCGGCGCCGGCTGGCTAAGCCGGGAACGGGCCGGCCCGGTAGAGCTGACCCGGCAGGTCGCGGCCGAGGAGGCCTGCCAGCCAATCGGAGACGCCGATCAGGGCGTCGAGGTCGACACCTGTCTCGACGCCCTCGCCGTCGAGCAAGTAGACGAGATCCTCGGTTGCGATATTTCCGGTGGCGCGCGGTGCGAATGGACAACCGCCCAGCCCACCGACCGAGGCGTCCAGCAGCTGCGACCCGGCCTCGATTGCTGCATATGCGTTCGCAAACCCCGTGTTC
>JBKOXM010000149.1:0-6628 GCA_046724925.1 Actinomycetota bacterium
CCAGGATCCCGACGACAGTCCAGAGCGGGCGTGGGAGGCCACGCTGCGCCCAGAGCGCGAATCCGAGGAAGAGCAGCGGCGCCAGCGAGATCAGGTCCCGCTCGGCGAGTCGGCCGACGTGCTGCGACGCGAATACGCCAACCTCGGCGACGAACCAGGCGCAGAAAGCGAGCGTGACTGCGACGTGGGCCACGACGTCGGACGACCGTTCTCTGCGCAGGAAGACGGGCACCGACGTCAGTGCGAACGCGCACGCCGGGAGCAGGCCGGACAGCAGCACGAGGTCGGCTGCGTGGTAGAGGATGAACCGGGCGGCTTCGGAGAGGTCATATGATGTCTCTCCCGCGGCGCGATACGCGCCGAGCAGTCCACTTGCGGCTCCGCCGCTCGCGAGCCGCCACACAGCCCAGCTGAGGCCAACCGCCAGGATTCCACCGATCAGGGGGAGGTGAGCTCGGGCCGCTCGAAAGCGTCGACCGTCACTGGCGAACGCCAAGTGGACGGCGACCGCCGTCAGCGCGCCCGGGACGAGCGCAAGCGCTTGAACGCGCGTCAGGATCGCGACCACAAGCGCGGCGAGTGCGAAGGCCTGAGCTCCGACGGTCGGTCGCGCCAAAGCGGCGGCAAGCGCCCAAGCCGCGACGACGACCGCGGGCAGGAACGCGACCTCGCTCATGAGCAGGCCCGAGTAGGCGAGTCCGGGCAACGTGAGCGTGAGTGCGGCCGCACACAGCGCCCAACCACTCGACAGGAAGCGCCGGCCCCAGAGATAGACCGGGACGGCGGTCAGCGAGACCACGAGTGCTTGGAGCACCTTCGCGACCTCGTAGCCGCGCTCCGGCGAAGCCAGCGTCAACGGGAGGCCGATGAGAGCGGGGTAGACGAGGGTGTAGAAGGCCGTCGGTGCGCCGAGGATCTCGAGCTTGCCGTGCTCGTACAGGCTCCGGCCGAGCTCCGCGTAGATCTGCTCGTCCGCGGCGATCCACGGACTCGGCACGAGGCTGCCGGCCCACGCGCGCAACGCGGTCGAGACGGCCACGAGTGCGCCCAAGACAGCCCAGGGCGGGATGCGCCTCCCTAACCGCGCAGACGCAGGAACGATTGGACCCCCGAGCGAGCGCAACGGCGGAGAAGCCTACGCACTCGCATGGCGAGGCGGGCTGCCGTCGGCGGGTCAGGTGATGCGCGCGGGTTGGGCGTCCACCTGGAGGTGCTCGCCCGCGCCGACGAGGCCGGCAAGCCGGTCGACGGCGTCCCAGACCTCCACGAAGCGCGTGTAGAGCGGTGGAAAACCGAGCCGGATCGAGTCCGGCTGTCGGAAGTCCGGGATCACGCGGCCCCGCTCGATCAGCGCGCGGCAAATCCGCCAGCCGTCGTCGTGGCGGACTGCGACATGTGAGCCGCGGCGATCGGAATCCCTCGGAGTACCGAGCTCGAACCCGAGTGGGGTCAGCCGCTCGTCGTTGAGCGCAATCGCAAGCTCCGTCAGCGCCACGCTCTTCTCGCGCAGGGAGTCGATTCCAGCCTCCGAGACGAGCGATGCGCCGACCTCGACCGCGACCAGGCCGAGAATCGGCGGCGTTCCGGCGAGAAACCGGGCCACTCCCGGTACGGGGTCGAAGGCGGGGCCCATCGCGAACTGCTCCCGCTGTGCGAACCAGCCCCAGATCGGCGAACGGAGCTCGTCCTGATGCTCCCGGCGAACGTAGAGGAAAGCCGGCGACCCCGGCCCGGCGTTCAGATACTTGTAGGTGCAGCCGACCGCCAAATCGACGCCGGCGTCCTGGAGGTCGATCGGGACCGCGCCGACGGAGTGGCTGACGTCCCAGAGCATCACCGCGCCCGCCTCGTGCGCCGCGTCGGTGATCGCGTTCAGGTCGGCGAGGGCGCCCGACCGGTACGCGACATGCGAGAGGCTGACGAGCGCGACGTCGCGAGACGCGCACACCTTTTCGACATCGTCGGCCGTCGGCCCGTTGATCGGGTCCGCCTCGATCAACGCGAGATCTCGGTCATAGCGCTCGGCCAGGCCCTCCAGGACGTACCGGTCGGTCGGGAAGTTGTCGCGGTCGCTGACGATCGCGCCTTGCTTTTGCTCGAGCGCCGCGGCGGCGAGCTTGTAGAGGTTGACGGTGGTCGAGTCGCAGACGAGCACCTCGCCCGAACGGGCGCCGAGCGCGGCCGCGGCCAAGCGGTCGCCGACGAGCTCCGGAAGCTCGATCCAGTCCTGCCAGGCGGTGACCAGTCTTCGACCCCATTCCTCGACGAGCTCCGCGAGGCGGTCCGCCGTCTCAGTCGGGAGGCGGCCGAGCGAGTTCCCGTCGAGGTAGATCGCGTCGTCCGGGGTGAAAACGAAGCGCTCGCGGAAGCCTGCGAGCGGGTCGGCTGTGTCGAGCCCCTCCGCCTCGGCTCGGCTGATCACAGTCGTCGCTCGAGCCAGTCGACGACGGCGAGCCAAGGCCCTGAGGTCGGATCGAGATGCTCGAAGTGACCGACCTGCGGTAGCACGATCAGCTCGACGTCGTCGCCGGCCTCGAAAGCGAGGCGGTGATAGGCCCGGCTCATCTCGGCCGGGACCGTATCGTCGCCCTCGCCGTGCACGAGCAGCTGCGGCACGCCGAGAGGCAGGTTTGCGGCTGGGGAGGCCACCGCAAACCGTTCCGGGACGGCCTCCGGGCCGCCGCCGAGCAGCTCCGCAGCGGCGTTCCTGCTCAGCCCGAGTCGCGCCGCTTCGTGCAAGTCGACCACTCCCGCCTGTGAGACGGCGTGCGTGATCGGCACTCGTGCATCCGCGCGCATGCCCGCCCAGAGCGCAAGGTGTGCGCCCGCCGAGTGGCCGATGGTCGCGACACGGCCGAGGTCCAGCGACAACCCGGCGAGGTGGTCGATTCCGGCCGAGAGGTCGTCGAAGGTCGTCGGCCACCCGCCGCCGGATCCCAGCCTGCGGTACTCGAGGTTCCAGGTTGCATAGCCGCGCCGGACCAGGTCTCCGCAGAGGTCGTCCATGAGATGCCGGTCATAGGCATCGCGCCAAAAGCCGCCATGGAGCACGACCACGACGGCGTGCGGGTCGCCCTCGGGGAGCCAGAGGTCGCCAACATGGCTCGTGTCTGCGCCGTAGGGAAGGGTCGTTCGCTCGATGCCTGCGAGCCTAGAACGCGTGCTCGCGGCCGGCAGTGTGGCCCGTCAGAACGACCGCCGCACGAGGCCCGCTCTAGCGCCTGCTGAAGACCTCGTAGATCTCGCCGGTCAGCAGCGAGGCGACGTACAGGTTGCCGTTCGGCGCGGTCTCGATGTCGGTCACGATCCCGAAATCGCGGCCGGCGAGGAGGCTTTCGCTCTCCGTGATGTCGTGGAAGGTGAGGTTGTCCGCGACGCGATCCTCGAGCCGCGGGTCGTCTGTCCCGATCTTCCGCCGATTGCCCGTGAGGTTGAAGTGGAAGAGCGGGCCGCCTTCCGTGTCGAGCGTCGAGAAGCCGACCCACAGATCGCCGGCGAACGCAGGGCCAAGCCCCGATCCTCGTGTGAAGCCGATCGCCGACGGCGCGAGCACGTGCTTCCAGCTGAACTCCGGGTCGTCGTAGTGCGCGCCCGGCAGCATGAGGAGTCGCGATAGAGCTTCCTGCGGCGTGTCGGCGATGAACTGGGGCGGCCAGCGGAACTGCTGCAGGTTCGGGAAGTCCTCGTGGTGGAGCGCGGTTGTCTCGATTCCCTTGTACTGCTCGATCCTGCTCGCCGGGCCGGCGATCTGGATCCAGCCGGAGTTCTCGCCCGCGGTGACGAGGTTCAGCTCGTCGAAGGCGTCCTCGCCGTTCTCCTGATTCCAGAGCCCACCGGAAACCGGGTCGAACGCCATCCCGAAGCTGTTCCTCAGGCCGTAGGAGTAGACCTGGCGGACATTGGCGGTGACCTCGGCGTTCGGCGACGTAAAGGTCGCAAACGGATTGTCCGTCGGTGTCGAGCCGTTGTCGTTGAGGCGGACGATCACTCCGGTGAAGTGCGCGTCGTCAGGCTGCGGGCCGCCGAACTGGTCGTCCGGCATCGTGCCGTCCGCGCACGTCCGCACCGGCCCACAGGGCAGGTTCTGGAGCGCGCCCCGCCTGCCGCCGTCGCCGACGAGGATGTAGAGCTTCCGGTCGGGACCGAATGCGATCACGCCGCCGTCGTGGTTCCCACGGGCCGGCTGGGCGGCGTCACCCTGGTCGGGTGGATCCGGCGCACCGTCGTTCTGGAACGCGAGGAAGGTCGCAAGCCTCTGCTGGAAGACGAGCGCCGAGCCTGTCCACGTGAACCGGTCGACACGGTTGCCGAGCAGCGGTACCTCGAGCACCTCGCCCGAATCGGGGAGACCAACCATGTTCGCGTCCGAGCAGGTGTTCTCCTCGGGATGGAAGGGATCGTCGGGTAGGGACGCGCTTCGACACGTCCAGTAGAGATAGACACTCGGATTCGTCGGGAAGTCCGGATGAAGCGCGATTCCCAGCAGCCCGCGCTCGGAGAAGTTGTTCACCGCGAGGTCGAGCACAGTGGAGGTCACGACGCCGTTGACGACTCGTTTCACCTGACCGGTGTTCTTCTCCAGGACAAGCAGGTCGTTCGACCCGATGAAGGCGATGCTGGTCGGGAAGTCGAGCCCCGAGACCGCAGTTCGCACGCCGAGCCTCGGATCGACCATCGTTGGACCGCTCTGAGTGGCTGCAACTCGAGCGCCGGTCTTCCCCGGCCCGGCCTGCGCTAGCACTCCTGCAAGCACGACCGCGCCGCCCATCAGCAGTAGAGCCACCTTCAGCTTCATCGCTGCCCCCAATCCGTGGCTTCCGGCTACCACTACGGGAGGAGATCGCGATCGGTTTCGATGCGGTGAGACAGTCGCTTGCCATGGGGCGGCGGCGTTTGGACGGCAAGGTGGCGCTCGTCACCGGGGCGAGCCGGGGCGGTGGGTAGGGGATCGCGCTTGTGCTCGGCGAAGAGGGGGCGATCGTCTAGCTCAGGTGTTCCAGACCACCTCGATCGGCCGGTCGACGCCTGGAAGCGGCAGGGCAGAGGCCTCGGCCTCGATCGCGTCGCGCGTCCCACGCGACAGGCGTGCCCAGGCGTCGATGCGCACAGTGTGTTGCGCCCGTCTCCAGGTTCCGCGGATCTCGCCTTCGACGAGGAGCGCGCCCGGCCACACGCGGGGCGTCCAGAGCCGCTCCCGCTGATCCGGCCGCGGGAGGAGCAGCTCCCGCTCTGCTCCGTCGAGCAGGAAGTAGGCATCACCGCTCGGCAGCAGGCGCGCGCGAGCGGCGGGGGTCTCGGCGGCCAGCATGGCCGGCTCGTCGTCTGCGAGCAGCCACTCGTCGCCGAGCGGCGATCGGACCGGCAGCAGCGATTCTTCGAGCGAGGCGAATGCCGTGGCCGCCGAGCGTCGCGAGATCCCTGCCCAACGCGCGAACCCGTCAGCCGTGGCCGGCCCGAAGATGTGGAGGTAGCGTCGAGCGAGCTCGCGGCACGCGTCGGCCGGGTCGACCTCCGCAGCGCTGACCGTCCAGACGGTCGGCGCTCGCGCCCCCTCCCAGCGAATGGCGACCGTGCCCGTCGTCGCGGCGTACCTGAGCGCGTTGCCAACGCCGATTGCGCGGCCAAGCTCGCGGTCCGTCATCCGTCCGCCGTCGAGGTGGGCATGCATCCGGTCGGCCATTTGCTCGGCCCTCAGGCGGCCATTGGCGTTGTCGGGAAGCCTTCCGAGCGAGAACAGCGCGAAGTCACGCTTGGCGACGACATACGTGCTGTACCGAGGTCCCCAGAGCTGGATGAGCGAGGGGTCCTCCCAGGTCGAAGGCTCGACGCCGTCGACCCGCGCGTGGAGCGATAGCAGCGCTGCTCTCGGCATGCTGTCCTGCAAGCCGGCCCACGCCGCTCGCCGCAGCGAATGCGAGCCTTTCGGCATTCGCTCCTCGAGCCCACCGACCCGTCGTCGGAACGCCAGGATCTGCTGCCGCGTCAGCCTGAGTCGCGATTGCACCGAAACCCTCAAGGTCTATCGAGCAGTGCCCAGCTCGGAAACGTCGCGAGCGCAGGCTCGAGCACCGCTCTATCGACCGGGCCTCCGTGCGTGAGGAGGACAATCTCGACAGGCAGCTCGCGCACAGCCGCATGCTACGGAACGGAATGTGGCCGGACCCGCGCGATGTGAGTTATGGGCCGAACCGCGTATTACACGAACCAGGCCGAGATGGTGGTGAGCGGTCCACCGGTAGCGGTCCGACGACGGCACGATTGCTCAGCGAGGCGGCTCGTGCTCGGCGTGCGCGCCGTTCAGGCTGTTCGGAGCGCGTCAATCGTTGCCGTCTCGACGAGGCCGGAAACCGCTCGCGCCAGAGCGCCGTCGGACGTGACGAAGCGATCCGCCTGGAGCTGCGTCAGCGCGACGAACTCGGCGTCGTAGGTTGTCTCCCACCCCAGCTGATCTGCGACCTTCCACGCCGTCCGCTGGAGCACCTTGTCGCCGAGGAAGCGAACCTTCAGCGAGTTGATCCGTGTCACACGCTCGATCCCCTCGGCAGCCGAGATCTCACCCCGGCGGGACGCCTCGTACAGCGCCGATAACGCCTGCGAGCGGATGAGTGTCGGCGCGACGAGCTTGTGC
>JBKOXM010000117.1:0-6066 GCA_046724925.1 Actinomycetota bacterium
GCTCGGGACGTCCGGCTCGCGCGGCAAGGGCGGCGGCGGGCTCGGCTCAGGAAGCCTCGTCGATGCGGCGCTGACGCCGCTCGCAAGTCGCACGGCAAGTCTCGTGCGCGCGTCGACTGCGATCAGGTCGTACGGGCCGCCGCAGCCGCCCGTAGCTACGAGCACCTTCCCGGTCCCGAGCCAGCCAACGACCTTCGTCGGCCGAGTTTCCCGCGGAAGCAACGGCCTGGTTTTGCTGCGCCCGAGATCTTCGACAAGCGCGCGTGAGCGATCGCACGACGGGCCGACCGTGAAAGCGACGAATTGCGGGTTCTGGCTCGGGAAGATGGCCCGGATGACTGTCTTCGGCCGGCTGAAGAGCTCGGTCGCTCCGCCGCTCTCCAGGCTCAGCCAGTGGAGCACGCCTCGGTCCCCTCGATGCCGCGCGGCATAGAGGAGTTCTTCCCCGCTGGCAGTGAAGGCAAGCGCGCCGAAACGAGTGCCGCTCGTGCTGAACACCAAGCGGCGCGGCTCGGTTCCCGTGTTCGTCGAGAGCCAGATTGACTCGTTGCCGCCTCGACGCACGACGAATGCGAGAGCACGGCCGGACGGGTGATAGACGACGTTCAGGTAGTGCGCGTTCTTCAGCGGCGTGATGTCTTGGAGGCGCCGGCGGCCCATATGCGCCTTGAGGAGCGCACGTCCGTCCCGCCCGACGAAGACGATCGACTTCCCGATCGGCCGGCCCCAGGAGCTGACGCGGGGGTCCAGTCCGGAAGGATCGCGATGGGGGGCTCGCGCCAGCCCTTCGACCTCGAGCCCAGCCAGCAACGCGCGATCGCCGCGCGGCCCCCACGCGAACGGGCCCGCACTGCGGACGTCGAACAGGCATGTCACGCCCGTGTCGTTCGCGCGGACCGCCCAAGCCTTGCCGTCGGCGACGAAGGCGGCAGTCGCGCTCGGCGAGGGCTTCGCCGGGACGCATTCGGGAAGGTCCTCGCCTGATCCAAGCCGAGCGCCGGTCGAGTCCTCGCCGCCTCCGCAGCCCGCGAGCAGGGCGGCGAACAAGGCGACGGCGAGCGAACGCGCCATACGGCGAGCCTACTCGTCCAGGTGGCGCGCCGCGCACTTTCAGCGGGATGCCCTTGCGAGATCGCGATTGACCTGAGCCGCCCGTACAATTTCCGCCGAACGGGGCGTTAGCTCAGCTGGGAGAGCGCCGGCTTTGCAAGCCGGAGGTCACCGGTTCGATCCCGGTACGCTCCACTCCCGTCGCAAGTCGGCCCGCTTCGCGGCCATGATGACTTGCGACGGTTCGACTTTCGAATACGAGCGGCGGTGAGCCGCGCCCGCCATGTCGGTCGCGGCGGCGTTGTCCCATCTCGCTCGTTCACACTCGGCCTGTTGCGGCGCTACAACACTGGCCAGAAGGACGAAAGCCGACTAGCAGTTCGAGCGCCGTCATGCCGGTGGCGGCGAACGCACTTAATCAAGGAGACGAGTCCGGTCGAAGCTTTCGTCCGAGCTCAAAGGTCACGTCAGGCTGGACGCAGTGGGCATCCCCGGATGCTCCTGTCTACGTCACGTTCGCGCAGATCGCCCACACGTACATCGTCCAAGCCTGAGCCGGATCGTTTGTCCCGAAAGCGGTCGCGGCCCAGCCGGCTCCAAAGTCCATGGGAGCAGAGTCCACCAGCTGGACGCCATTTGCGTTGGCGATGTCGAATGAGACTCCGCCACCAAGGACCTTCTTGCCGGTCGGACACCGAACGGACTGGGTGAAGCGGTGAAACAGGAAGTTCGGAACGGATATCCACCCGGTCAAGACCTCGTAGCCGCTCACAGTCGTTCCGGCAGGACCCGTCGGGCCCTGCGGGCCTTCGGGTCCAGCGGGGCCGGCCGGTCCAGTCGCGCCCGCCGGGCCTGCCGGGCCTTCAGGCCCTGCGGGCCCTGTGGCCCCCGTCGCTCCCGTCGCGCCGGGCGGTCCCTGAACGTTCCAGGTAAGCGTCGTCTCGCTGCTCTTGCAGCTTGTGAGCGAGGGGTCGATCACGCGCAGGGTTCCACCCGCTTTCGAGTAGCACCCGGTAATCACGCCGTTTTCGCCCACTGCCGCGTAGGCAATACCAGCCGCCGCGGCGAGGACTCCTACTCCGCCAAGCACGATCAGCAACCGTCGCCGGTAGGCACTACCGGTACGCCGCATCTTCCTCTCCTCCCCTGGAAGCGCATGTAACGTTGTGGTCGATAGCCACCGCAAGCCTCGTTTGGTGGCCTGAGGAAGGGCTGAGGCCTCGCTGAGGCGAGGCGCGGCCGGTCCCATTTTCCGCGTGCGATGTCGGCGAGCGTTTGGGGGTCACCGGTGTCGATCCCGGTACGCTCCATCGGGAAACGGCCCCTAAACAGGCCGTTTCTCGTCTTCTAGTCAGACAACGACGACACCACATCCGCGGCGAGATGACGAAGAGGGCGGCCTTCGGACCGCCCTCTTCGAACTCTTTGCCGACTTGACCTACCGCCGGTCGTACGTCTCTGCTCGGCTGCCGTAGTAGCCGCCGAGCTCGGCGCGATACGCCTCGTCCCGGTAGCGATTCTCGTCAAACTCGGGCGCGTTCTTGATCTCGTCCTTCGTCCGCGAGACAAAGACCTTCTCGTCTGCGGTGTCGATGCGGTCGATAACGCCGGCGGGGAGCAGGACCTTCTTGCCGAAGATCCAGGGCCCTGTATCGACGACGACGTAACTTGACCCGACCTCGTACGACGACTCGTCCACTTTGCCGATGTCTCCGTCGAGGGCTTCGACGGCGTAGCCGGTGAGGTCGATGTCGCCGATTGTCTCGTCCTCATATGTCCAGACATCGCGGGTCGCCATCTGAGCTCCTTTCGTAGGGAATTACCGCGCGGGCCGATCTGCAGTCGAACGGGTTCCCGGCCATCACCCGACGAAACGCAACGAGCGCCCCTCCTACCCTTCTGACGTCTGCGAAAGAACGCGGGTGCGCGGATCTAGGCGTTCGGCCATCTCGCCTGCGCCGCCGATCATCTCGACGATCCAGTAGCGATCGTGCCGACCCCTCACGCGCTCAACCTCGGGGACAACATGCTCTTTGCTCGGTGCCACCGCGAAGTGGTTTCCGTCCGCTCGCAGAGCCTCGTACTCCTCGCCCGTCATCTGTATCCGCTCAGTACAGGATTCGCTCGCGCACTCGCAAAGCCAATCCATCATCTCCAGGTGCGGGTCGACATGTAGCTGCCGAATCCGCTCGTTCACTTCACGGAAAAAGGCTTGGTTCTTGGCCGTAGGCGCGGCTCGGGAGATCGAGGTGTTCCCTCTCACCATGGTGCCGAGTCGGCGCTACGCGTCGAGTGCCCGTTCGACAGTCGGGACGACGTTCAAGAGCGGAACTACCCCGGTAACGTCAAAGATCCGTTCGACGACCGGCGCAGTTCCCAGCACGACATTGAACTTGCGATCAAGTTCAGTGGCTTGTTTCTTCGTCTGCAGGAGTAGATGGACGATCGTTGAGTCGATGAACTCGGCGGCTGAGAGGTCGACGATCAGGTGGTCGCAGAGGGCCAGAGACTGGTCGAACGTGTACTGAACCTCGTCTGCCGAGTGGAGGTCGTGTTCCCCGGCGAGTACGACGAGCGCAGCATGCGGCTCCGGCGAGCGAACCTCGATCGTCGCTACTTGGAACGCGGTGCTGTTACCCATGACGTAGCATCCCTTCGAAGTCGCGCTATCATTGACACGACACACTACATACGAAAGACAATACGCGCTATCAGAATCGTATGTCAAGCCCCGACAACGACAACAAGACCTGGCGGTTCCTCTCCAACCACACGCAAGTCCTTCTCTGCCTCCACCGCGACCCGGACGTGCGATTCCGCGACATCGCCCAGAGCGTCGGAATCACCGAGCGAGCCGCCCAGCGCATCGTCGCCGACCTAATCGAATCCGGCTACGTCGAGAGCGAACGGGTCGGCCGTCGAAACCGCTACCGCATCCGAACCAACATCGCCATGCGTCACCCCGCCCAACACGGCCACGAGATCGGCGACCTTTTACAACTCCTGCAGTTGAAGGACGACTAAAGCCTCGCCCTTGAGGCATGAGGTCGACCGCCCAGTCTGGGCGCGCTCATCTCCCTAGCCGCCGCTCGAGGTCGGCCACACCTTCTACGAACGGCTAGGCGACGTCTTGCAGGGCTCGGCGCTCCGCGCCCTCCATTTTTCCCGGTTTCATCGGCTAACGGAATAGCGTCTAGCGGCCGCCGCCGTCATGCCAGCGGCGGCGAAGACGCCAGCGACCGGCTTAGCGAAAATCCGCGCAGCCGGCTAACGCGGCTTCGGCGGTTGTTGGAGCCACGTGCAGCCGACAGGGTCTGGGTTCGTGATCGGGTTCCACGCCGTGCACGGAAGCAGAGCGGCGAGCTTGTCGGGATCGGGTGGATGAAAAGCGCTCCCCCGTGGGCAAGCAGGAAGCACGGGAGGATCGCTCTTGGGCTTACGACCACGGACGCCGACGTTCCGGCTCCAGCAATTGCCGCGGCCCTCCTCGTCCCACCAGAAATCGAGCCCGTTCGGCGCGCGTCGACCGTCGGGACGTACGCCCATCCAGTTCCCGACGTAGCGGTTCGCGTTCGACGTGTCGAAGCTCGGCGCAGTCCGCTCACCTCGGAGTGTGGGCGGCACCCAGAACTGGAAGGCTCCCCAGCGCCAGTTGTCGTAGATGCGGTTGGAGCGGACGATGTTCCCGTTCCCGCCGGCAAACATGATTCCCGTCCCGACCGGGGTCGGGGTCGTCGGGCAGATCACGCGGGGGTCGCGCTCCAAGGCCAGGCGGCGACAGTACTCGTCGCGCTCGCGGGTAAAGAGGTCGAGGTTGTTGGAGTAGATCCGGTTGCGCTCGAACTTCGCGCAGTCCTGCGGCATGCCGGGATGCCCGGGGTAGAGGGAATCGAGGGCGATGCCGGCGGCGTTGTGGTGGAAGCGCGAGTCGTGGACCCAGATTCCGTTGCCAGCGGTGCCCGCAAGTCCAAGGTTGTTTCCGAACGACTCTGACCTGCGGATCTCGATCCCGTAGCGCTTGCAGTGGCCTTCGGGCCCGGAACCCGGATAGAGCCCAGAGTCTCCGTTGCCGTACGCGACTATTCGGTCGTAGACACCGTGGTCCGAGGTGAACGTCAGGACGCCGTATTCACGGCTCCAGCGTGACGCGATATTCGTCAGCCGGAATCCGTTTGTCTCGATCACGTAGATGTTGTTGAAGTCAGAGTGCTGGATTGTGAAGTTGCGGAGCGCGATCCCGTCCGCGCGATCGGCGCGGATGACGTTGAGGCGGCGGCGGTCTCCCTGAATGAGGACGTCGCGGCGCCGCGCCGTCCCTTCGATCTGCAGGCCGCATTTGTCATCGCAGACCCCGTCGCCGTTCGAGTCGCCGGTGATCGCGATCAAGTTCTGATCGTTCGGACACCGCCGTTGGTACTCGTAGCTCGCGACCAGCCGTGTTGCGACGGCGGCGGACGGGACGAGCAGACCGGCGCACGAGAGGTCGGGCGATGGAGCAGCCCGACTTCTCTCCTCCGAATACACACCGGGGAGTAGGAGGAGGCGCGTGCCGTTTGAAGCCGCATCCACCGCCGCCTGGATCTCCGAGTAAGCGCAGCGCCGCAGCAGCTCGCGATTGCGTGCGAGAAGTGCCCCACGTAGATCGCGCTCGATACGGGCACCCGACTCGGGTCGGCAGACGATGAGCGTCGGCCCGTCGTCTCGAAACACTGGGACGAATCCGCGAGTCGGATCCGGGAACGTGGTCGGCCGCTCGAGATGTGCAGCCGCTGCAGGCGTCGCGAACAGCGCAACCGCGACAACGACCGTGAACCGGCCGCACACAGACACCGTGCGTTTGTACCACCGCTCTCGCACTGATCCAAGCGACGCTGAACGGCCGCTGGGACGACGCCGATGCGGTTCGCGCTCGCGCGGCTCGGTCGAGTTCGGCGTCCTTCGCTTGTTAGGCGGGCGGGCGGTTCGGGGCAATGGGCCGAACGGCCTATGGACGCGTGTGCCGCGGGGTGTTAAGAC
>JBKOXM010000111.1:0-5654 GCA_046724925.1 Actinomycetota bacterium
GTGTATGGAGCACATCCTCGAGCTGCTCAAGCAGCACGGCCTCGAGGACGTGATCGTGACGGTGGCGTTCCTGCCGCAGGCGATCCGAAGCTACTTCGGCGACGGGGAGTCGCTCGGAATGGAGATCGATTACTCGGTCGAGGAGTCTCCGCTGGGAACGGCAGGGTCGGTCAGGCTGGCTGCGCGCGGCCTGGACGAGCCCTTAGTCGTGATCTCGGGAGATGCGCTCTGCGACGTCGACCTCACAAAGCTGCTCGAGTTCCACCGCAAACGCGAGGCCGCGGTCACGATCGGCCTCAAGTCCGTCGAGAATCCGCTCGAGTTCGGGATTGTCGTCACCGACGAAGACGGCCGTGTGGAGCGCTTCCTCGAGAAGCCGTCCTGGAGCCAGGTCTTCTCGGACACGATCAACACGGGGATCTACGTGCTCGAGCCCGAAGTGCTGCGGCACGTGCCCGAGGATCGGCCCTATGACTTCTCGAAGGAGCTGTTCCCGCTCCTGCTCGAAATGGGTCGACCGATCTACGGCCACGTCTTCGACGGCTACTGGCAGGACATCGGGAATCTCGACCAGTACCGCCAGGCCAACTTCGACGCGCTCGACGAGAGCGTGAGGCTGAACATCCCCGGCATCAGGCTGCGAGGCCATATCTGGGTGGGAGACGGCGTCGACCTGGACGAGCTCGACGCCATCGAGGGACCGGCGTTCATCGGCAACTACAGCCGGATCCGAGCCGACGCAACCGTGGGCGCTTACACCGTTCTCGGACGAAGTGTCACGCTGCGGGAACGGGCACGGATCGCCCGCTCGGTCGTCGACTCGTCCACGCACGTCGGACGCAGCACGCTCGTCGAGGGCGCGATTGTGGGCCGGTCGTGCGACATCCGCTCCCACGTGCGGATTCACGAAGGGGTCGCGATCGGCGACGAGGTCACGATCGGTTCCGAGAGCGTGCTGATGCCCGGCGTGCGGGTCTATCCCTACAAGGAGGTCGAGTCCGGCGCTCAGATCCACGAGAGCCTCATCTGGGAGTCGCGCGCGAGCTCGAGGTTGTTCGGCAAAGAGGGGGTCGCCGGCCTCGTAAACGTCGACCTCACTCCGGAGACAGCCGTGCGGGTCGCCGCCGCGCTCGGCACTGCCCTCGAGCGCGGTTCGCGGGTCGTCGCCGGCCGCGAGGCGCCGCCCGCGTGCCGCATGATCAAGCGAGCGATCATCACCGGGCTGATCTCAACCGGTGTTGACGTCGCCGACCTGCGCACGCTGCCCGCGCCCGTCAACAGGCACATGCTGAAGATGCACGGCTACGACGCCGGTGTCCACGTCGGCGTCAGCCGCTCGAATCCCGAGGTCGTTTCGATCCAGGTCTTCGAGCCGCCGGGCATCGAGGTTTCGCCGGCGCTCGAGAAGGAGATCGAGAAGCACTTTTCGCGCGTCGAGTTGCGGCGCATGGCCGTCGACGACGTCGGTGCGATCACCTACCCGGCTCGGGTCGCCGAGACCTACTCCGAGGATCTGCTCGCGACGCTCGACCGCGACGCGATCCAGGCGCGCCGCTTCCGTATCGTCGTCGATTACGGCTACTCGGCGGCGTCGCTCGTGCTTCCGCTCGTGCTCGGTCCGCTCGGGGTGGAGGCTGTGGGTGCCCATGCGTTCGCGAACGAGAGCGACGCGCAGGCGACCGTCCTGCGCGAGTCGATCGGCCAGGCGAAGCGACTCGTCACCGCTGTCGGCGCGGATCTCGGAGTCGCGTTCGATCGGGCGGGAGAGCGCATGTACCTCATCGACGAGCGTGGGCGTGAAATCCCTGTCGAGCAGACACTGCTGCTGTTCCTCCAGCTGATCGGGTCGAACGGAAAGCGGGGGAAGCTCGCATTTCCGGTCACGGTGACGAGCCAGGTCGACAAGCTCGTCGAGGGTACGGGCCTCGAGGTCGTTCGGACGCCGGCGTCGCTGGCCGGCCTGACAAAGGCATCGGCGCAGAACGGCGTCATCTTCGCCGGCGCGGTCGGAGGCGGCTACGTCTTCCCGGAGTTTCTGCCGGCCTACGACGCCATCGCCAGCCTGGTGAAGCTACTCGAGCTGCTGGCTCCCATCGACCGGCCGCTCTCGGAGCTCGTCGCCAGCCTGCCGGCCTCGACCGTCGTCCACCGGCAGCTGCAATGCCCGTGGGCGATGAAGGGTTACGTCATGCGCATGCTCACCGAGCGGCTGAAGCGCCGAAAGCTCGATCTCACCGACGGGATCAAGGTGATGTCCAGGCGGGGCTGGGCGCAGGTCTTGCCGGATCCGGATGAACCGGTCATCCACCTCTACGCGGAGGGACGGACCGAGGCGGATTCGCACGCGCTCGAGCACGAGCTGCGCGCCATCGTCGAGGAGATCCTCCAGACGGAGGAAGCTGGAGCGCAGGCTTAGCGAACTCGTTCCACAACCAAGCGCGATCGCGCCTGCCGTCGCCTGCCGGCGACGAGGCTCATCACGGAAGGAGTTCCAAGGCTAAAGTACAAGTTGAACCTTAGGCGCGAAGATGCGCCCTGACGCGAAAGGATCCCGTGGACGCACTGCCCGATCTCGCCACGATCTCCGACGAGGAGCTCAAGGCGCTCATCAATGAGCTCGAGCTTCAGGAGAGCGAGATCTCCTACCAGCGCCGGCTCCTTCAGGGGCGCATCGACATCCTGCGTGCGGAGCGGACGGCACGGCTCCAGCGCTCCGTCGGCAAAGGGGAGGGGCCGATCGCGGACGTCGACAAGCTGAGTGACATCCTCTCGTCGAAGGGCGCGCCGCCGACCGAGAGCTCGTGAGCTACATCTACTGTCCGGAGTGCGGCTTCCAGAACCCTGAAGCAGCGAACTACTGCTCGAAGTGCGGAGCGCTGCTCGTCAAAGATGAATCCGGGACGGAGACGACGATGACGTTCACGCCCGAAGATGCCGACGAGGAGTCGGCTCTGGCGCTCGAGGAGATGGGCATCAAGGGCCCGGCGCTCGTGGTCCGTTCCGGCGGAGGGAGGGTCGGAGAGACTTTCGTTCCGTCCGGCGAGCGTACGCTGATCGGCCGTTCACCCGACTGCGACATCTTCCTCGACGACGTAACGGTGTCGCGCAAGCACGCGGTGCTCATGGAACGGAACGGGAACTTCGTGATTGAGGATCAGGGCAGCCTGAACGGCACCTTCGTCAACAAGAAGCGGATCGAGTCCGGCGAGCTCGAGGACGGGGACGAGCTCCAAATCGGCAAGTACCGCCTGACGTTCCTCCGCAAATGAGCGCGACCGAAGCTCGCCGCAAGGACGTCTCGCTGACGATCGGGACGGTGTGCGAGCGCCTGAAGGTCGAGTTCCCCGACATCTCCATCTCGAAGATCAGATACCTGGAGGACCAGGGCCTCCTCGCTCCGCGTCGCACGCAGGGGGGCTACCGCTTGTTCAGCGAGGCCGACGTCGAGCGTCTCGAGCGGATCCTGCGACTCCAGCGCGACGAGTTCCTCCCTCTGCGCGTGATCCGCCAAGAGCTCGCGGCGCCGTCCGGCAAATCCCGTCGGCGGCGTCGGTCCGTCGGGTTCGAAGGGGTGGAGGAAGAGCTCGAGCTCGACGAGCTCTGCGACCGCGCAGGCATCGCGCGCGAGCTCGCAAGAGAGCTCGAAGACTTCGGCCTGCTCGAGCCGTTGGTCGCGGATGGGGAGCGGCGCTACCGCGAGGGCGACGTCGACGTCGCGATGACATGCGCTCGTTTGGCGGAGTTCGGCATCGCGCCTCGCCATCTGCGCGCCTTCCGTACGATCGCCGACCGCGAAGCAGGCTTGCTGGAAGCCTTGGTTGCACCGGCGCTCCGCTCTCGCAACCCCGAGCGGCGCCAGGCGGGGCTCGAAGACCTGCAGCAGCTCGCCGAGCTTGCACAGGATCTCGCGCAGCGCCTCTTCTGGCGCGACCTTCGCCGCCTCGCCGCGCCGTAGCCGGTGGGCGAGCGCGAGACATACAACGTGGAGGTGGGCGGCGTGAGCCGAGACCTCCCATTGTTCGAAGTCGCGCCCGGCGTTCAGATCGCAATCCTCAACATCTTGGGGGACACCGAGCTCGTGCGAGCGGCGGCCGATGAGTTGGCCGGCAGGCTCGACAAGCTCGACGCAGACGTGCTCGTGACCGCCGAGACCAAGAGCATCCCGCTCGTCCACGAGCTCGCGACGAGGCTTCAGCTGCCCTACATCGTGTTGCGGAAGCAGTACAGGCCGTATATGGGGGAGGCGCTCGAGGTAGAGACGCACTCGATCACGACCGGTAAGCCGCAGACGCTGTACCTGGACGAGAAGGATCGTGCACTGCTGTCAGGCAATCGCGCGATCGTCGTGGACGACGTCATCTCCACGGGCAGCACGCTCGAGGCGATGCGCCAGGTCGTCACGGAAGCCGGCGGAGAGACCGTTGCCGAGGCGGCGATCTTCACCGAGGGCGAGAAGGCGAAGTGGCGAGACATCGTTGCCTTGGGGCATTTGCCGGTCTTCACGCCGTGACCTAACTCTCCCGGGTGTGCAGCGCGCCGTCCGGCGCGCCGAGTAGGAAAGAGTCATGTATGACGCGCTGCGAGGCCGGTATACCTTCCCGTGCCCGACGTCGGGTGCAGGCCATGTAAGCCTGTCGAACTTTCGGGTACTCGACCGGCTCCCGGGAGCACGCCGCCCCGCTGTCTTCCATGTCCGGTTCGAGTGCTCCTGCGGGCAGCATCACGAGGCACTTGTCCCGCACGACGATCTGGATTGGGCGCCGCTCGGCTTCCAGGAGGGGTCGTTCCTGAACCTGATGACCGACCGGCTCCAGCCGGTCGCGGAGGAGCTCGTCGACATCTCCGCGCGCCGGATCCAAGCCGGCGAGTGGCCGTGGAGCTTCTTCTGCTACCCGGAGGCACAACCGCGGCCCGTGTACCCGTCGTCGTTCGTCATGCTCGCGCCTGGAGAGGGTGCGGTCGGAGTGGCTGTGCGGTGCCCCACGTGTGCGGCGGTCTCGGTGAACCTCGTCTCACATCAGCACGTGGACCTGCCTTTCCACAACGACCCCTCGATCGGCGTCGTCGATCACGACTTCACTCACGGCGAGCTGACGACAATCGACGACTTCAGGGAGGAGCTGGGCTCGGTTTCCTTCCACGAACGTCGGCTCGACCTTTAACGGGTCGAGCGGGCCGGCGCGGCTTTAGCGCCGGCTTCCCTCCCGCCAGGGATCGAGCCGACGGCGGTGCGCCACCGATACCGAAGCCATGGCCGCCGCACATGAGCCGCAGCCCAACCCAGCCGGAGACGCGGTGCTTCCGAGCTACGGCGTCGTTCCGAAGGAAGCTCCCAAGCGCCCGCCGGCCGCCGATCGCCTGGAGCGCCTGCTCGGCCGCGAGTTGGCCGAGGTGCTCGTCCGCGGCCTCGCTCGCCGTCTGCGCTAGACGTTACGTTCGGCTACGAGGTCGGCCGGCGAGGCCTGTCCACGCCGAAGAGCCGGATGAAAAAGAAGATGCCGAAAGCCGCGACCGCCGAGAGGATGAAAGCCGTCCCGGATTCGACGTCGACGGCCAGCATCCCCAACCAGAGGTAGAGCCCGAACACGAGCGACCACAGGAATGACGTCACGCCGCGGTCGATGCTCGGAGGGCGCAGATGCATAGGTCAATCG
>JBKOXM010000195.1:0-7100 GCA_046724925.1 Actinomycetota bacterium
TGTCGACCTCGGCGACATCGTCGGCGTGGAAGGCGTTCCCGCGCGCACGCGCCGCGGCGAGCCCTCGCTCGCGCTCGACCAGCTGACCCTGCTCGCGAAGATCCGGAAGCCGCTGCCGGACACGTTCCACGGCATCAAGGACCCCGAGGTCCGGTACCGCCAGCGCTACCTCGACCTGCTCATGAACGAGGAGGCGCGCGCGGAGGTGCTCCTGCGCTCGCGCATGGTGGCGGCGATTCGACGGCATCTCGACGAAGCCGGGTTCGTGGAGGTGGAGACCCCGGTCCTCCAGCCACGGTACGGCGGCGGCTTCGCCGAGCCGTTCGTGACGCACTACAACGCGCTTGACCGCGACTACTACCTGCGCATCGCCGACGAGCTCTATCTCAAGCGTTTGCTCGTCGGCGGGCTCGACAAGGTCTACGAGCTCTCGAAGGACTTTCGCAACGAAGGTTTGTCCTACAAGCACGCGCCCGAGTTCACGCAGCTCGAGTGGTACGAGGCGTACGCCGACTACCGCGACACGATGGTTCGGATGGAGCAGCTGATCGGGGCGGTGGCGCTCGAGCTGCTCGGCACGACGAAGGTGACCTTCCGAGGGCACGAGATCGATCTCGAGGCGCGGTGGCGCCGGCTCCCCTTCGTCGAGGCGATGGAGGCCGAGGGACTTTGGACACGCGATGCCGACGATCTACGGCAGCGGCTCGAGGCTCGCGGCGTGGAGACGAACGCGGACAAGACCTGGGCGCAGCTCGCCGACCACGCGCTCTCCGCGTTCATCGAGCCGTCGCTGATCGAGCCAACCATCCTGCACGACTATCCGATCGAGCTCTCCCCCTTCGCGCATGTGACCGAGGACGACCCGACGCTCGTCGAACGCTTCGAGCCGTTCGTCGGCGGGATGGAGCTCGGCAACGCATTCAGCGAGCTCAACGATCCCGAGGAGCAGGACCGGCGCTTCGCGATGCAGTCGGAGGAGCGTGCCGCCGGCGACGTGACAGCCGAGGAAGGTGATCCCGATTACGTCGAAGCGATGTCGTACGGCATGCCGCCGAACAGCGGGATCGGCATCGGCATCGACCGGCTGGCGATGGTCCTCGCCGGCCGAGACAACATCCGCGACGTCATCCTCTTCCCGGCCCTGCGGGAGAAGAGCGACTAACCAAGGACGCGGTCGTACAGCCGCCGGCCGCGCTTCGAGTACAGCCAGTCGTTGTGCCACAGGAGGACGAACTCGCCCTCGTAGCGTCGGCACCGGTCGCGTAGACGGTTGACCTCGGCGACCACCTCGTCCTCGTCGAGCCTGCTGTAACGGACGAGCGAGGCGTCCATCGCGATCAGCGGCCGCTCGCGGAGCGCCAGCGGCCTTCGCTCGAGTAGGTCGAAGACCGGGTACTCGAAGCACGTCCCCGCGCGGAACCCGGCGCGTTCCGCGAATGCGAGCGTCGAATCGTGGGCGAGGCCGACCTGGTCGTAGCCTCGCCAGGTCGTCGGATTCTCCCAGCGCAGGAAGTGCTGTCGACCGCCCCAATCGTCCTGCTCGACCCCTTCGCCGGCGGCTACACGCTGTAGGCGTTCGAGCTCCGATCGCATCGCCTCCGCGTCGCGAAACGTCCCGTAGCTGCCATGCAAGCCGAGCTTGTGTCCACGGTCGTGGATCCGCCGCAGCAAGCGGCGGACGAAGGGATCGTCGAGCTCGTAGTCGCCGTCGATCGCGCCGCCGGTGTGCCCCGCGATGAAGTAGAAGGTGCTGCGGAGGCCGCGCCGCTCGCCGGCGTCCATCAACACGTCGAACGTATTGAACGGGTCGCGCTCGGGGTCACGCCTCGCGTAGGCGCGGAACCGAGCGAGGGCGAGGCGCGGCTCCCGGCGGAACGCCGCGTCGCGAAGGGCGCGATCGAACGTGGCGCGGAGGCTCGGCTGGCGGCAGCGCAGGAAATCGACGTCATGAGTTGGCCGCTCGGCGAAGACGCGCTTTCGTCGTTGGAGGCGGGGCCAGACGCGAGTCATGACGCGCCAAAGGATCTCGACGTACTCGTTCGCCAGCGGGCGGTCGGCGAAGCCCTCGCGCACGGCAAGTGACGCAGCCGCGGGGAAGCGGTCGCGTTCGTCGCGCATCCTGCTCGCGACCTCCTCGTAGCGCGTTAGCAGGAAGAAGACGCTTCCGAGAACGTCGAGGCCGAGATCGACCTCTCCATCTCGCACTCGCAGGAACGGGGCGCCGCCGTAGAGCACCGGCAACTCGGTCGCGACGGCCGCGTCGGCCAGTCCGTCTGCGCTCAGGTTCCAACGCGGCAGTGGGCCGGAGGGGAGGGCGGCCGCCGTCAGCCACGCCGACTCACTCGTCCGAAAGAGCGCGTCCGCGATCCGTACGCGCCCGACCTCGCCCTCGGTCGTCAACTCGACGTCGTCGCGCTCCTCCTCCACGAGCTGCACCGGGAGCCCGAGGAACTCGCCGAAAACCAGGGAGCCGGCATACCGCCGTTCGGCCGAGTACCGGGCCGGAAGCGCGACGCGAATCGGTGCTACGTCAGGTCACCTCGACCGGCTCGCCTTCGAGCACCGGTGCCGTGCGCGTGTGTTCGATCACGTCGAGCAGGATCCGGTCGAGGTCGCGCGTGGGCTCCCAGCCGATCGCGTCGCGGACCTTGTGGATCGACGGCTCACGGTGGAGCGTGTCCTCGATGCCGAGTCCGAAGACCTTCTCGTACGGAACGAAGACGAACTCGGACTCCGACTCGGTCAGCTCCTTCACCCGCTGAGCGAGGTCGATCACGCGGACGCGGCTCGTCGAGCCGACGTTGAAGATCTCGCCGGAAATCGACGTCAGGTCCATCAGACCCTTGATCGCCCGGATCGTGTCCTCGACATGGCAGAAGGACCTCGTCTGCGTGCCGTCGCCGTGGATCTGGATCGGCGCGCCCGAAAGCGCCCACTGCACAAAGCGCGGAATGACCATCCCGTATTGGGCGCGCTGGCCGGGGCCGACCGTGTTGAACAGCCGCGCGGCGACACAATCGAGCTTGCGCTCCTGGTGGTACGCCAGCGCGAGGAACTCGTCCATCGCTTTGGAGTCGGCGTACAGCCACCGCCGCTCCGTTGTCGGTCCATAGACGCGTCGGTCGGTCTCGACGAGCGGCCGCTCCTCGCGGTGGTCGCCGTAGACCTCGGAGCTCGACGCGATCAAGACGCGCTTCCCGAAGCGGTTGCAGTATTCGAGGACGGTCTCCGTCCCCTGCACGTTCGTGACCATCGTGTGGACCGGCTGCTCGACGATCAGCCGCACGCCCACTGCGGCGGCCAGGTGGTAGACGACGTCGCACTTGTAGACGAGCTCGTTCACGATCGTCGGCGATAGCACCGAGTCCACGATCAGGTGGAAATCGGGGTTTTCCCTCAGGTGGGCAACGTTCTTGTTGGCGCCGGTCGAGAGGTCGTCGAGTGCCCACACCTCCCAGCCCTCGTCGAGCAGGAGCCGCGAAAGATGGGAGCCGATGAAGCCGGCGCCGCCGGTGACGAGAGCCTTTTGCTTCTCCGAGCTCACGGTCAACGGAGCGTACAGAACTCGGTTTTTCGAACTGTTAGCCCCGCTGGTAGGTCAGGAACGTTTCCCGGATGCCCTCCGCGACCGGGACCTCGGCCCGCCAGCCGAGCTCGCGCCCGGCCTTGGAGACGTCGAGCGCGCTCCGACCGAGCTCGCCCGGCTGAAGCGGCTCGAAGCGCGGCTCAATGGATGTCCCGGCGGCGTCTTGGAGGATTTGGAGCAGCTCGAGGACGCTCGTTTCCTCTCCGCGGGCGACGTTGAAGACTCCAGGCGATCCGGCCTCGGCGGCAAGGACGATCGCGCGGGCGACATCCGACACATGCACGTAGTCGCGGGTCGCCGTGCCGTCACCACGCACCGTCGGCTGCTCCCCGCGCGCCAGCAATCCGCTGAAGATGGCGACCACGCCCGCCTCCCCATGAGGCGCCTGGCGCGGGCCGAAGACGTTGCCCGGACGAATGATCACGTTCGGCAGCTCGAAGAGCCGGCCCCAGGTCGCGACGTACGCCTCGCCGGCCAGCTTCGACGCGCCGTAGGGCGACAGCGGCTCGAGGCGAGCGTCCTCCCGAGCGGGAAGCTCACCGTCATCGCCGTAGAGCGCGCCGCCGGTCGACGTGTAGACGATCGGCGCGCCGACTTCGCGGCCAAGCTCACAGACGTTGCAAGTCCCGCCCACGTTGACCTCGAGGTCACGGCGAGGATCGCGCACCGATACCGTCACGCTTGCCTGCGCCGCCAGATGGCAGATGAGCGACGGACGGAACTCTCGGCCGAGCGCGACCAACCGGTCCCCAGCGCAGATGTCGAGCTGTTCGAACCGGGCGTCGTCGGAGAGGTTCGCCCGGTCGCCGGTGGAGAGATCGTCGACGACCAGGACCTCCGACCGTCGCTCGAGCAGCGCGTCGACCACGTGGGAGCCGATGAATCCGGCGCCGCCCGTGACGAGAACCCGTTCGAAGCTGACCCCGCCGGCCACCTGCGGCTAACGCTAACAGCGCCGTCCGGGCGCTCCGGGCGTCGCTCTACGATCTGCCCATGGCATTCCGCCCGTCCGAAGCTGCCGGCAGGCAGGTCGGCGAGACGTCGTACGGACATGCGATCCGCGACCGGCTTGCGCTGATCGCGGCCCTCGTCGCGCTCGGTGCGGGGCTCGGCGCTCTCTTCGCGATCCTCACCGACCGCAGGTACGAGGCAACCGCGGAGATCCTCGTCACGCCCCTTCCGGACGATCCTGCATTTGCGGGCCTAGGTGGTCTGACGGAGCCGCAGCAACTCGAGACGGCAGCTCGGCTCGTCGAGAGGAGGGAGATCGCCCAGGCCGTTGCAACGCGCTTGGGCCGTGACTCGCCAGAAGACCTGCTCGACTCGGTCGACGCCCATCCCGCCGGCGAGAGCAACGTCGTGGCGGTCGAAGCTCGAGCGTCGAACGGCGCACGCGCGGCGCAAATCGCAAACGGATTCGTGGACGAGCTGATCACGCGTCGCTCGGCCCGTTTCCAGAGCGTGCTGGCGGCGCGAATCCAACGATCGCGCGAGGCCTTGGGCGCGATTCCGGCCCACCGTCGCGATACGCCCCGAGCGGTGTTGCTCGACCAGCAGCTCGCCAGGCTGACGCCGCTCGTTGGCGGCGGCGATCCGACACTCGAAGTCGTCTCGGACGCCGTCGCGCCTGAGGAGCCCGAGCCGCCATCGCCCTGGTGGCTCGTTCCGATCGGAGCGCTCGTCGGGCTCCTCGTCGGAGTTTTGGTGGCGGTCTTTCCACTCGCGCGCGAGCGCCGCCGCAGGCGGCAGGACGATGCGCCCGCCGCCCGGCACGAGCCGTCCCAAACCGAGCAGCCGGCGGCGACGGCCGACTCCGCTTCCGACGACGAGGCCCACCGTGTGCGGGACCGGGAACTCGACGAGCGCGAGCGCCGGCTCGAGCTCCGGGAACGCCGGCTCGAAGAACGAGAACGGGAACTGGAAGCTCGGCGAACCAGGCTCAGGGAACAGTCCGAAGCTGCGGCGAGCCGAGAGGCGGCGCTCACCCGACGGGCAACGGAGATCGAGACTGCGGAGCGGGCAGCAGCGGCGGCTTTCGTTTCGCCGCCCTCGTCGCCGACCGGCCCACCGCAACCTCAAAAGGGCGGTTCATGGAATCTGATCGAGCTCGAACGACTCGTCGCGGAGCGGGGAGCACACCATCCCGATCGGCTGGAGGAGTGGGAGGCCTACCTGTTCCTCCTTCGCGACCATGCCGGCCCGGACGGCAACCTCTCCAGCACATTCGATTGGCTGGTCACCGACGTCTTTCGCGACTTGGTCGAAAATGGAGAGACATCTGCACGCGGGAAGTCCTCCACCGGGCTATAACTAGACCAGCGTCCGTTCGATGGGATGCCTCAGGAAGGCTCCTGAGCAACGGCGCAGAACGATGAAGCTCGGCATTACCACATGAGGCCCGACGGGATCGAGATCCTGACGACCGCGCTCAGGCGGTCACTCTGGATCGTCTTGCTGACGATCGCGCTGGGCATCGTGGGAATGAACCTGATTAGGGCCCGGCAGGGCGCCCAATACTCAGCCACGGCCACCGTGCTGCTCTCGCCGACGGATCTGGCGTCTTCGATCACCGGCTTCCAAACGTTCGTCGATCCCGATCGTCTCGACCAGACCGAGATCGAGCTCGCCAACTCGCGCGAGCTCTTCGAGAAGACTGCGCTCGACTCCGACCTGACTTCCTCAGAGGTCAATTCGGCGACTGACGCCGATCTCGACGGGAATGCGCTTCAGTTCACTGCCATCGGCGCTTCACCGGCGTCCGCGATCGCGATCGCGAACGCAGTCGCTCGCACGTATCCGGACTGGCGTGCGGAGATAGCCGCGACCGCGATCGACGATGCGATCGAGCAGGTGCGCAGCCAGCTCCGGGCCAGCGCTTCGGACCCGGATCTACGCGATCAGCTCAACCGGCTGCAGCTGATGCGCCGTCTCACCGCGGGACGCGTCTTGCTCGTCGAGCCGGCGCAGGAGGCTGTGAAGATACGACCGAACCCGGTTCGCGACTCGATTCTCGGCGCCCTGCTTGGGCTGTTCTTCGGGTTGGTGACGGTCGCGCTGCGCGAGGCGGTCGATACCCGGGTTCGTACCGAGACCGAGGTGGAGGACCTGCTCGAGGTGCCGGTCGTCGGCACGGTGGAGAGCCTCCCACGCCGCACGCAGCTCGTCGCTTTCGGCCGCCGCAACGAGCGGTACGCCGATATGTACGCCCTGCTAGCCGCCAACCTTGCGCAGAACCCTCAGAACGGCGAGAAGGCCGTGATCGCGGTGACCAGCGCGACGGCGGCCGAGGGGAAGACGACCACCGCGTCCAATCTCGCGGCCGCGCTCGCGCGCCGCAATGCCCGCGTGTTGCTCGTCGACATGGACACGCGACGGCCCTCGCTCGCGAAGGTCTTCCGCATTCCGCCCACGACACCAGGGCTCGACGCTGTGATCGCACGCAAGGCGAAGCTGGAAGACGCCCTTTGGACGGTGTCCTTGAACGGACATCGCCCCGGCCCACGCAGCCAGTCAC
>JBKOXM010000031.1:0-7981 GCA_046724925.1 Actinomycetota bacterium
GACGCGGAACCGAAAGCGACCTCAGCCATCTCTACGTGCGCGAAGGCGACCGTGGGCGCGGAATCGCATCTGGACTCACGGCCGCCGTTGCCGCCGAGCTGCGCGAGCAAGGCGTGACCCACATCACGCTGTTCGTCGACGCGGACAGCCCCGACGCGCGCGCCGTCTATCGCAGGTGGGGGTTTCGGGAACACCTCCTCCAGCTTGTCAGTGAGGTCGAGGCGCTCGAGAACCGCCTCACCCGCGAGAGCAGGCCCTCGTTCGGATCGATCCACATCCAGACCGACGATCGTGACGACGTCGTGCTGGCCGTCGAGCAGCACGTGCCGCAGTTGGGCCACTCACAGGGCACGATCGTCTCCCAGCCGCGAAACGGCTGGATCGCTGTCTACGACGAGCTCTGCGATCGCGATCCCGAGGCTTTGCGGAAGCTCGCACGCGAGCTCTCCGACCGGCGCGGAGCAGTCGTCGTCGCGCTCGGCGTCGAAGAGGACGCGGTCGTCCGTTACAGGCTGTTCGAACGCGGCCGCGTGATGGACGAGTACCTCTCGGTTCCCGAGTACTACGGCGCGCGGCCGTCCGGTGAGGTGGTGTCACTTTCGGCCAACCCGACGTTGACGGCACGCCTGACCGGAGCCAACCCAGCCGCTGTGCGAGCCGTCGCGCGCACGGCTTCGAGCCCGGCCGAGCTCCCGCCTGCGCGTGAGCTCGTCGCTGAGATCGCGGCTGCCCTCGGCCTCCAGGGCGGCGGACACGGCTACGAAGAGGCAAGCGCCTGAAGGCGCCATCCGCCGGATTCGTGCGTCTAAGTCTTCTCGTATTCGTCGTGACGGCGCCACCACTCGTACGGCATCGTCTGCGGGTAGCCGGGCGGTGAGTCCTCCCATTCCTCCTGGCGGCCGAGCGGCGTCAGGTCGAGGAAGGACCAGACGCTGCCGAGCGCCTCGACGCCGCGCTGGGACGTGAAGTAGGTGCGAAAGACGTCGCCGCCGTCGCGGAGGAAGGCGCTCAACCCGAACGTCTCGCCGTCCTGATACTCGCCGGTGCGCGGGGTCTCGGGAGAGACGCCGAAGTCGACGTTGAAGTCGCTGGCGAAGGATGAGACCCACGGGATCGTCCACCCCATGCGCTTCTTGTAGGCCTCGATCTTGGCGAACGGCGCGCGGCCTACCAGCGCGAAGGACGTGTCGCGGGCATGCAGGTGCGCGAGGTGGCCGATCTGGTCGACGAACATCGAGCACCCATTGCACCCTTCGTCCTGGTTGGGGCCGAACATGAAGTGGTAGAGCAGCAACTGCCGGCGCCCTTCGAACAGATCGAGCAGGCTGACGTTCCCCGCCGGCCCGTCGAAGACGTAGTCCTTGTCGATTCGGACCCTGGGCAGCCTCCGGCGCTCGGCCGCCAGTGCGTCGCGCGCGTTGGTGGCTTCCTTTTCCGTGGCTCGCAGCGAGTCCAACGCCGTTTGCCACTCGGCGGCGGAGACGACCGGCGGAAGATTCATGTGCGCCTCTCATTCGTCGGGTACTCGTCATGGCGCCGCGGCCAGCCCTCCGGATCGTCGCCGCGCCCTTTCGGGGTGCGATCGAGCAGCTGCCAGGTGGCGTTCAGCACGTCGGTGCCGCGGTCGTAGCACGAGTACGTGTGGTAGACGACACCGTCTTCGAGCGCGAAGGCGCTCAGTCCGTGCAGCTCGTCGCGACGGAGATCGATCTCGTCGGCGTGCTTCGGCGTGCCGAAGTTGAAGCCGGTCCCGGTCCGGCGCCCTTCCTCGGTGAAGACGGCGAAGTCGAGGTTGAAATCGGTTCCTGGCGCCGAGACCCACGGGAAACCCCAACCCATCCGGCGCTTGTATGCCTGGAGACTCTCGAGCGGGGCGCGCGAGACGGCGACGAAGTTCACGCCCCGCGGCGGGAGATGGGCGACCGCGCCTTCCAGACTGTCGGCTGTGTACGAACAGCCCGGGCAGCCGGCCTCGGGCCAGCCTTCGACCGTGGGGCCGAACATGAAGTGGTAGACGAGAAGCTGCGACCGCCCGTCGAAGAGCTCGGCCAGCGTCTTCGCACCTTCGGCGGTCTCGAAGCTGTAACTCTTCTCGACTGCCACCCAGGGCAGCGCTTGGCGCTTGCGGGCGAGCTCGTCGCTCCGGCGGGTGAGCTCCTTCTCCTCCGCCAGCAGCGCGGTGCGAGCGGCTAGCCACTCCTCGCGGGTCGCGACCCTGTTCACGGGCTCATCCGCATCGGAGCCGTCTCGTCAGGCTCGGTCAAACCGGGAACGCTCGCAGGCGAGACCGCGACCCAGATCCCGAGGGCGACCAGAGCGAGTGCGAACACGCGCGAGAGACGGGGACCTTGCGGTAGGACCTTCTCCGCGAAGATCGCGGCCGCTACCAGGACCATCCAGAAGAGGCTCATCACGCCCAGCGTGAAGAGCACCACCATCAGGCCGCCCGAGCAGCCGACGCAGTGGACGCCGTGCGCGAGGCCGGCGCGGAGAGCGGTGACGCGTCGTCCGGTTGCGTCGTGCGCAATGCCGTGGAGGGGGTCGCGGCAGCGGCGCAGACAGAGCTGCTTCAGCGGCGTCAGCTCGTAGATCCCGGTTGCGACAATCGCGCCGCCCGCGATGTACGGACCGGCTTCGTCCCAGGCGAGCCAGCCGGTCTCGAACGACGTGATGAGCCGGAAGAGTGCGTACCCGGCGAGACCGTAGCCGGTCCAGACCGCGAGGTATCCAGCCGCGAACGGCACCGTCGGCGACCGGCGCGCGAGGCGTGCCACGTGGGCGGCGGCCGGCGCCGCCGAGGGCAGCATCATCGCCGCCGTCATCGTCACCCAGACCCCGAGATACCAGCCGAGCCCACCAAGGTCCGTGCCGGGGCCGGCGTCCATGCCTCGCATCCGCTCGACCGTGACGGCCCAGGCCGCGAGCGCGGCGCCGACGAGCAGGATGCTCGTCCGAGTTCGCGGTACGAGCGTGCTCATGAGTACTGCACCGCACTTTTGTGCTCGGTCATCTGGTTCGCCTCCCTCCTGGCTTTTCGTGCTCAGCCTTTCGGACGCCAAACACGCGCCGAAGAGTGATCGTTGGCCACTGTGTAAGACGACCCTCACATCGAAAACTCATCGCGTCGATGGGACGTGGCGGAGAGGTCAGCGGGTCCGATGGCCGGATCGGACCTCCACCGTCCTGCCGTCCATGTCCCGCCCGTCCGCGCGCAAGAATGAGCCGCGTGGGCGAACGGATCGCACAGCTTCGCGAGACCGCAGGCCTCTCGACAGCCCGCGTTGCTCGTAGGTGAGCTACGACGTCGTCATCGTCGGAGCCGGTGCCGCAGGGTGCGTGCTTGCTTCCCGCCTCAGCGAGGACAACAGCCGGCAGGTGCTTCTGCTCGAGGCCGGGCCGGACTATCCCGAGCTGCCGCCCGACGTCCGCAGCAGTTGGGTCCCGACGAGAGGACACGATTGGGGTTTCTCGAGCGAGCCCGATGAGTTTGGGCGCCGGATCGACCTTCCGCGGGGCAAGCTCGTCGGCGGCTGTTCGGCAACCAACGCGTGCTTGGCGCTGCGCGGCTCGCCCGCGGACTACGACGCCTGGGGTCTCGAGGACTGGCGCTTCGAGAATGTCCTGCCCTTCTTTTGCCGGCTCGAGAGCGACGCCGACTTCGACGACGAGTGGCATGGCCGCGACGGGCCGCTCCCCGTCCGTCGTTACGCCGACGACGAGCTGACGGGGGTCCAGGCCACGGCACTCGCGGCCGCCGTTGCGGCGGGCCATCCTCTCGTCGACGACCACAACCTTCCCGGCGCGGTCGGTGCGGGAGTCGCGCCCATGAACCGGCGTGACGACGCTCGCATTAGCACCGCCCTCGCTTACCTCGCACCGGCTCGAAGGCGGACGAACCTGACGGTGGGGCCGCACGCGCTCGTCGATCGCATCAGCCTGAAGGACGGCAGCGCCGCAGGCGTTCGCCTCAGCGGCGGAGAGCTGATCGAGGCCGCAGAGGTCGTCCTCGCGGCCGGCGCTTTCGGTACCCCGGCGATCCTCATGCGCTCCGGGATCGGCGCCGCGGACGACTTGCGGGAGCACGGCATCGAGCCTGTCGTGGACCTGCCGCAGGTCGGAGAGAATCTCATCGACCACCCCATCGTGAGCGTGTTCTTCGCCGCCGATCGCCATCGGCCGGCACCGCGCTTCCAAACCGCGGTCACCTGGCACAGCGACGGCGCTGACACAGCCGGAGCGCCGGACCTCCAGCTCATGCCGGTGTCGGCGTTCGAGCTCTCGCCCGACGAGTGGCAGTTCACCCTGATCGCATCGGTGTTGAAGCCGCGTTCACGCGGCCGCGTGGCGCTCGCGTCCCGCGATCCCGCGACACCGCCGCACATCACGACCGGGCACCTGACCGACCCGGACGACGCACGCCGGATGGCCGAGGCGATGCGCGAGGTGCGGCGAGTGGCGAGCACGGAACCGCTGGCGACACTCGCATCGGCACGCGAGCTCAATCCCCCGGCGGACGACGAGCTCGAGGAGGCAGCTCGCGCTCGCGTCGAGACGTACCACCATCCAGTCGGTACCTGCGCGCTAGGCGCGGTCGTGGACGCCGTGGGACGTGTGCACGGAGTCGAGGGGGTTCGCGTTGCCGACGCGTCTTTGATGCCGGACATCCCATCGGCTAACACGCACGTCCCGACACTGATGGTGGCCGAGAAGATCTCGGCCTCGATCACGGGCTAGCAGAGCCGGACGTTCGCTCCACTCTTTCCCGACCGGGAGGCGTTGACCGGGTTTCGTAAGCTGCCGAACGATGGCGCGTTGTTGCAATCCACGCGGCTGTGACGATTTCTTCACGCAGCGCTTGGCCGAGCGCGCCGCAAGGCGCTATCGAGAACGCGGGTTGGACAAGCCGACCCGGCGGATGCTGGCATTTCTCGAGCACGAAGGGATCGAAGGCGCGACCGTCCTCGAGGTCGGGGGCGGAGTCGGCGAACTTCAGGTCGAGCTCCTGAAGCGAGGCGCCGTCCGCGCTAGCAATCTCGAGCTATCGCCTGCCTACGACGATGAAGCTGCGCGGCTCCTGCGTGAGGCCGGCGTCGAGGAGCGGGCTGAACGGCGGCTGCACGATCTCGCCGCCGATCCGGACGGCGTTGAGGCGGCGGACGTCGTAGTGCTCAACCGCGTGGTCTGCTGCTACCCGGACTACGAGCGACTGCTGGGAGCGGCTGCGGACCATGCTCGGCGTCTGCTCGTGTTCAGCTATCCGCCTCGAAACCTGATCTCGCGCCTCATGATCGGCGCACAGAATCTGTTCTTCAGGCTCAGAGGAAAGGAGTTCCGGACCTTCGCCCATCCGCCGGAGCGGATGCTCGTCGTGCCCGAGAGGTTAGGCCTTCGGCGCGTCTACGCTCACCATCCGGTCATCTGGCAGATAGCGGGCTTCGAGCGGTAGCTGCTCAGCGCCGCGAGCCTGCGAGCGTATAACCGGCGAACCATGCGTTCGGCGGCCCGGGCATGGTCTGATGGCCGCTGAGCACTGTGTTGAAGCGCCCGCCGCGAACGCCGACTTGCACTCTCCGGCTCCCGGCCGGAAATGTCCTTGACTGCGTGCCGCGGTCAGGCAGCTTCTTCAGAGTCGGCCGGACGGCCGTCGCCTGCATCGCGACGGATACGAGCGCAAACACGAGTCGCGCTCGGTTCACGATTACGGTCAAGAGGCGCGCCTGAGGCACGCCTCCTCGATTCGAGTGCGGGAGGCCCGCGTCTGCGGGCCTCTCGTCATGGATGGGCCACGCGAACGAGCTTCCTCGCGCGCTCTCTTCTCAGATTCATCCAGTAGGCGGCGAAGGCGCGAGCGCGACTGGCTGCTCGCGAATTGTCTTGACCCCGCGCCCCGCGAAATGCGATAAGCGCGCAACGGCAACGAAGGGCGTACGGCATGGCCGTTGGGGCTCAGTTCGTTGCTGCGGCGGATGTATCTGGCCTTCGCGCGCATCGACGCGAGGACCGGCGAGCCCGCTCCCTGCTTCCCCGAGGAGGTTTGACATGTCGAAGCGTGCGCGGAACACGCTCATATTCGGCGCGGCAGTACTGACGGTCCTCTCGACCGCAACCGTCGCTCGCGGCATCGAGGGCGGCACGACGGCACGGGCTCAGAACCCGCTCGCCGCGATCAGGAACGACACCCAGGCGATCCGGGCCGCGGTCATGAGCAGTGCCTTCGGCCTGCGCGAGATCAAGCGCGAGGTTCGACTGATCCAGTCCCGCTCGAACCGGCTCCAGGTCGAGGCTGAGGTCAACGAAGGGGCATGCGCTTCGGTCCCCGTTCAATGCGGCAACGGGACAACCGGACACACCTTCGACCCCGCATCGTCCGCGAACCACAATCCGATCGCGATCGTCGTACTCGTAACGTTGAACGGCGTGCCGGTGCCCGGGTTGGCGGCCTCGGCGTTCGACTTCAGCAACCGCTTCGTGCCCGCAGGCGGGCCGGGCGTGATCCTGTGCCCGGCGGGTGGAGCCGGATGCGCATCACCCAGCAACCTCTTCCAGGACGGAACCGATGGGACGTACGCGCTCTGGGCCCACCCGGCTCCGAGCGGCAACTGGAAGGCAGGGGCCTATTACGGGCGCATCACCGTAACCGGCGCTGGAGGAGTCCGCGGAAGCGCGCTCGTGGAGATCAACATCCCATAGAACGACAACAGCGGCGGCGGGCACGGGCACCCCAGGCGCCCGCCGCCCTCTGAGCGCGGGCCCAGGGCGCCACCGCGAACCAGGACACTTGCCGGCGTCGCCCGAGCTGATCGTCAGCACGGAGGCCGAGCTCTCGGATGTGACGAGGTCGCCCGCGGCGTTCACGTACGACGCACGAGCGAGGAGGACGTAGCTCCCGGGCCGCGTCCCGCAGAGCTGCCAGGTCAACATCTGGCCGTCGCCGGCGCCGACTTCCGCGACGACCCGTGTCGCAGACCCGGCGATGCGGACTCCCTCCGGGTCTGAGCGAATCGTCATCGCCGCGCCGACGATGGGCTCGGGACCGAGGTTGCTCGCGGTTGCCCGTGCTCGGACGAGCTGGCCGACACGAGCCTCGCTCGCGGAGAGCGTGAGCTCGATGTTCAATGGGTTCACGAACACGCGCGCGTTCACGGTGGCCTCCGCGTGGCCTTCGCCGGCACTCGCCCCGCCGCTGAGAACGGCGAGCGCGAGGGCCAACGAGGCCACAAGGGCTCGGGTCACGCGCGACGCGAGATGTCGAGCGTGAACCGCCGTCCCAGCTGCCACCCGAGCAGGCTCAGCAGGAGCACTAGCGGAAGGATCCAGCTCATCGGGGCGTGCTCGGAGAAGAACGCCTTCGCCTTCAGCCACCAGGCCTCGAGCAGGCTCGACGGCTCGATCGTGAACGACACCTTTGACGCCGCGGCGCCGCCAATCTGGACACCCCTTCCCTCGGTCACGATCTGCGCCGCGAGCAGCGCCTCGTAGTCGCCCGGGTCGGCCCCCGTGGGGACTTCGATGCGAGCCGACACGGAGCGTGTCTTGCCGGGAGCCAGCGCGAACTGGGCCGGCTCGAAGCGGAACCACTCCTGCGGTGGCTCGAGCCTTTCTTGGTCGGTCACGTAGGAGACGACCATGCGGTAACTCGTGCGCTCGTCGCCCGGGTTGCGGACGCCGAACGCCGGCAGCCGGTATCCGCCGCCGGCAAGCAGCCCGTCGGTGATCTCGACCCTGCCCAGGTCGAGCGCGACACCCCGGTCGGCGCCCGCCGGCGTGGCCAGCAGGCATGCGCCGGCGAGCAGAACGACCGTCAGACGAGGCACGGTGATAGCGGATGCCCCCATCGCCTCGCTGCTACGGGATCGTCGCCGTGAAGATGTACTGCATCGACATCGTCTGCCCGGCCCCACTCGAGCCTGCGCACGGCATGGTGATCGTGGCCGGCGCCGAGAACCTGTCTCTTATACACATCTGACGCTGCCGACGACCG
>JBKOXM010000189.1:0-10124 GCA_046724925.1 Actinomycetota bacterium
CCGCTAACCGGTAACGACGACGGTGCCGCCGTTCTCGTTTTCGGTAGCGATCGGAGGGTGATCAGCACACCGCGGCCCAGGTCGCCTCGTACGATCTCCCGCATGACCAGATATCTGCACACGATGTACCGGATCCTTGACCCGGAGGGGTCCCGCGCGTTCTACGAGGCGCTCGGGATGGAATTTCGGCGCGAGCTCCCGATCGTCCGCGACGGCGAGCACGAAGCCACGAACTACTTCTTCGGTTTTCCAGGCCAGGAGGAGGAGCTCGAGCTCACCTACAACACGGACGGCCGCACTTATGAGATGGGCACGGCGTACGGACACATCGCGATCGGGGTCGACGATCTCGACGCGACGCTCGCGCAGCTGGCCGACCAGGGGATCGAGCCCGAGCGCGAGCCCTACCGGGTACGCGAGGGTGGGTCGCGAATCTGCTTCGTGCGCGACCCGGACGACTACCGGATCGAGCTGATCGACCGGTCGGGTAGGTAGGACCGGTTGTCGAATCCTTGACACGCCCGCCAACCGACGCGAATACTGCGGCCGGTTGACGCCCTTGGGAGAGGTGGGTCGGATCGAATGCGGCGTTTCCTCGTAATCATTCTCACCCTGCTCGTGGGCGCGACGGTTTGGGGCAGTTCGGCTTCGGCCGGCCGGCCGCTACATGCCAAGCAGACATCGCAGCGGGTGTTCGATCTCCCGGCGGGGAGCTTCTGCGACTTCGCCTACCACGAGGAATCGAACTTCCTGCAGAACATCAAGATCTTCTTCGACGATTCCGGGAATCCGATCGGCACCGAGGACCAGATCCGTGTGTCGGTGATCCACACCAACGTGGAGACAGGCGTAACGCTCACGGAGGTTCTCCATTACGCAGTTCACGTCGATTTCGTCACCGGCGAGTACCGGGTGACCGGGAGCTCGTGGCAACTACGCGACGAGAACGGCCGGATCGTCCTCGTGGGGGCAGGGATGTTCCTCGTCGACCTCTTCACGTTCGAGCTGATCGTCGAGACGCCGAACGTTCGCTCGGACTTCGCGGCGACCATCTGTCCCGCCCTGGGTGGCGCCTCGGCGCTCTAACCGCTGTCGAGCGCTGGACGTTCGCCGAAACGTCTAGCGCCAGTCGACCGAGACGACCTCGATCGGCTGATCGAACCCGGGAAGGAGCTCCGCTCGGGGCTCGGAGAGACGGAACGCCGTCCCCACTCCGTCGAGCGTGTCGCGGCTGACCAGGATCTCGGCTGCCTTGGCGGCCGCGCCGATCCTCGCGGCCACGTGGACACCCTGGCCGCCGTAGTCCGACGCGTTGCGGTCGGTGTGGAACGCCCCGCCCGTGTGCGCGCCGATCCGGACGTCCGGAGCGACGATCTCGTCGCGCAACGCGCGCTGGATGGCCACTGCCGCCTCGAGCGCTGCCTTCGGGTTGTCGAAGGCGGCGAAGAACCCGTCGCCGGTCTGCTTGATCACTTCGCCGCCACTCTCGACGATCCGCTCGCGGAGCAGCTCGTTGTGTCGCCCGAGGAGCTTCTTCCACTTCTCGTCGCCGAGCGTCTCGAGCAGCTTCGTCGAGTCGACGATGTCCGTGAACACGAAAGTCCGCCGCGTCTCGAGCCGGCCCAGTAGCTCCTTGGCGCGCTCCGCGTCGAGCATTGCGCCTAGCCGCTCGAACGTGGCGAGCGCAGCCTCGAACTCCGCCGACGCCGCGTGTTCGTCGCCATGGCGGCGGAAGGCAAGGCCCAGCAGCATCCGTGCCTGCGCCGTCTCGTACGGCGCGCCGACCTGTTGCCACTCGTCCCGTGCTCGTCCCAGGCAGCGCGCCGCGCCTTCAGCGTCGCCCTCGGCGAGCTTGATCTGCCCGGTGGCAAGATGAACGGTCGCGTCGAACGCGGGCGTCCGGCGTCCGCCGATCTTGTACGAGTCGACTATGCCCTCGAGCTCGTTCGCAGCCGCACGCGCGGTCTTCAGGTCAGAGGCCGCGATCGCGATCTCAACCTGCGCCGGCAGGCGGCGGAGGCGCGCCAGCGGCTCCTCGAACTCTTGGAGCGTGCGAGTGATCCCGGCGACCGCGGCGTCCACCTTGCCTTCCGCGAGCCGGAGGAGCGCCAGGCCGGGTTGTGGATCTCGGCCGAGCTCATTCGCACTGCCGTACGCTTCCTCGGCGGCCGCGAAGTCGCCGCGCCGTCGCCGGATCTCACCGACTTCGTAGTAGCCACCCGCGGTGATCGAGCGCTCGAAGTCGCCGAGTTCCTCGCATGCCGCCACAGCCTGCTTCTCGGCCCCGGCGAGGTCCCCGCGCAACCGCATGATCTCGGCCCGATGGATTCGGCAGGCACCGGGAAAGCCGGTGACGTCGAGCCTGTCGCACCAGCGGTTCGCGGCCTCGGTCCACTCGGCGGCGCGCCGGTAATCGCCGAGCTCCTGGCAGGTGGAGATCGTCATGCAGTAAACGAGACCGGTCGAGTGAGGCTGAAGCTCGCCGCAGACCGCGGCGGCGCTGGCTTCGTCGATCAGCGCGAGTCCGTCCTCGACCTCGCCGGACTTGATCAGGGCCCGCGCCTTTGCGGCCAGGCCGAGCACTTGCGTATCACGGTTGCCGAGGCGCTTGGCGAGCTCGGCTGCGCGCTCGAGGTCCACGATCGCCGCTCGCAGATCGCCGCCGCCAAAGAGGGTGTTGACGCCGCGCGTAAGTATGAGATGGGCGTGGACCACCGACTCCGGCTCGCCCTCGAGTAGGCGCTCGGCGTTCGCGAACCAGCCCTGCGAGACGGCGTACGCGCCCCGGCTCCCCTGATCCCACGACAACCTCAGCGCGAGTCGGGCCGCGCTGAGCTTCTCGTCGGCCGCCGAGTAGCCCGCATACGCGCGTTCACGAAGGGTGATCGCTTGCTCGAGCTTGCCCTGCCACCAGGCGGCGTCGCCGAACCGCTCGAAGTCTTCAGGGGTCAGCTCGCGATCGTCAACCCCCGCGTACGCGTCGTGGGCCTCGCGCCATGCGTGACGGCCCGCGGCGTCGCGGGCGCTTTCCAGGGAGTCCATTACCTGAGCCATGGGCTTGCCTTCATTGTCACACCAGCTGCGGGGCTGCGCCAATCGAGGAACACCGACGATGTGTCAGCGCGGATCAGGGAGTCGTCCCACCGAGGAAGGCGCTGCCCCTCGGAGTCAGGACGACCTCGCGCTCCTGCTTACCGGCTCGGCCGACCCGGACGAGCCCTGCACCGACGGCGTCCTCCCAGTCGGAGTGTCGCGGGCAGTGCGTGCCCCAGGCTTCCATCGCCTCCGCGTACGTACGCGGCCGGCTCGCGATCCATGTGAGCAGCTCGAGCGTCCCTGGGCTGATCGTCTCGGCGTGCCCGTCCCGATCATCCACGCCCCAAAGGTAGCGCCGAACCCGAACGGTGTGGCTCTCGGCAGATCAGAAAACCGAGCTCAGCGCCGCCACGTAGTCCGGTTCGGGGCAACCTCCTGCCGGTTGCCTTCCCCGACGACGTCGGGGGGACGGCGACCGGGACGGTGGCATTGACGGCGGCTCTGCGCCAGGGGTCCGTCACCGTCCTGGTCTCCTCGAGCTCAGCGAGTGCGCGCGAAGATCGATTGGTTGAATCTCTCGCCGCTCGGCTCGCCGGCAAGGGCGAAGACGGGAACGGGCCGGCCGCGTACGTACGGCACGGCGACGTAATCCGCCAGCATTCGTCCCAGACTCGAATCGGCGATCCAGAGCAGCGGCATGCTCTCGGCGTTGAGCCGTTGCGGATTCGCCCAGCGTCTGCCCCCGTCGGTTGACGTCACCAGCGCGACGTCGACGCACGGGCTCCCGAGGCAATCGACCAGCGAGTGGTAGAGCACGGCGACGCGGCCGGCCTGGGATAGATCGACACCGATCGCCGGCATGAATTCGTCGGCAGCGCCGGTGTCGGCGTTGGTGGACACCAGGGCCGGCGCCGACCATGAGATCCCGTTGGGGGAGGTGGCGAGGACGATGTCGCTCGACGAGCACTCGTCGCTGAATCGGCAGTCGTACCACGTGAGGTAGACGCGTCCTCGTCGATCGACCCCGCCGGAGGGGAACTGCGGCGCGCGAACTCCTCGCGCTTCGAATCCCTGGAGGTCGGAGACGACTCTGGGCTCGTCGAAGGTTCGGCCGCCGTCGACGGAACGGAGCACCTCGACTCGGTGCGAGCGGGCGCCCGCGTAAGCCGCGAAGTCGGTGTAGGCGACGAGCAGCGTTCCATCCGGGCGCACGAGGGGCTGTGCGCCGTTGACGAAGCGGGGCGACGACGGGGACGTGGCCGGCTGTGACCAGGTACGGCCCCCGTCCCTCGAGACGCGTGTCGCGATCTGCGAGGAGCGCAGATCGAGATACGACAGATAGCAGCTCCCGCGAAACCGGCTGCCCGCCCAGTTGTCGCAGGTGATCCACTCCTTGTCGAGCCCACCTTCCGGCGATCGGCCCGCGAGCACTGGAGCCGACCAGCGCAGGCCGTCAATAGAGCGGCTGATCAGGAGCATGTCGGCCTCGTCCGAGACGCCGAGCGACGCAACGAGCCAGGTGCGGCGAGCGGCGTCGTACGCGACCGCGGGGTCGGTCACGAAGCGGGCGGGGCCGGGAGGGGTGGCGAAGATGGACAGCCTCGGCAGGAGGCCGCTGCGCCATGTGCGGCCGCGGTCGCGTGAGGTCGCGTAGCCGATTCCGGCCGCACCTCCGTCGACGAAGCGCGCGACCTGGTACACGGCCACGACGGTCGATCCCGAGACCGCCGCCGACGGTTCGACCTGCGTCTCGTGCTGGGCGAACTCCGTGACGAACGTGTCGCGGGAGAGGCGGCGCGACACGACCTCGCAGGCGGCCCCGACGCCGTCGAAGCGATCCGCGGTGACGATGTCTCGTCCAGGCCCGCACGAGATCGAGTCCGGAGCACGATCCTGAGCGACCAATCGGTCTGCGCCTGGCCCGCCGGAGAGCTGGTCGCGGCCCGGGCCGGCCGAGAGAAGGTCTTCTCCCCCCAAACCGCGGAGGCGATCGTTGCCGGCCAGGCCGAAGAGCTCGTCAGGCGTCTGGGTGCCCACCAGCCGGTCCGGGCCCGGTGTCCCGCGGACCGTGAGAGCGTCGGCCGCAGCACCCCGTGCGAGCAGGAGACCCAGGCAGACGGCGAGCGCCGCGAACGGACGCACGCCGGGACTCTATGCACCGTCGGGAAGGCGCTCTACGCGTGCCCGCGGGGATCAGACGAGTGCGAGCTGGACGACCGGCTCGAGGCCGGAGACGGCGACCCCGATCAACCGGATCGCACCCGCCCGCTCGGCGAGCGCGCGGTCGAGCTGAGCGCAAGCGAGCTGGGCGATCCGCTCAGCATCGTCGGTCGCGACCGCATGGGTGGCCGAGCGGCTCCGAGTCTGGAAGTCCGGATAACGCAGCTTGGTGGTGACGGTTCGCGCCGCAAGGCCGCGTTCGCGAAGGCGCTCAGCCAGCCGCTCGCTCATACGGCGGAGCTCGGCGTCGAGCTCGGCGCGGTCCTCGACGTCGACCTCGAACGTCTCTTCGGTCGAGATCGACACGGGCGGCTCCGACACGGTCGACACCGGCCGAGGATCGATTCCCCTGGCACGGTCACGAAGCAGGCGGCCGAGCTTTCCGGGCAGAAGTCGCTCGAGCTCAGGGTCCGAGAGCGCGGCGAGCTCGCCGATTCGCTCGATGCCGGCGCGTCGGAGTCGTTCGTCCGCGCGCGGGCCGACGCCGGGTAGGCGGCGGACCTCGAGCGGCGCGAGAAACCTGGCCTCGCGACCGGGCGGTACCACGGTTAGCCCGCCCGGCTTCCTTCTGTCGCTCGCGATTTTGGCGACGACCTTGCACGTTGCGATCCCGAGTGAACACGTCAGGCTCGTCGTCCCGCGGACGGCTGTCTGGACCGCCTCGGCGAGCGCGCGCGCCTGTAGGAAATCGGCCACCTGATCTCCGAGATCGAGATAGCCCTCGTCGATTCCGGTCCGCTCGACGGCCGGGACCACGTCCCGCACGCTCTTCCAGACCGTCCGCGCAACGGTGCTGTAGTGCGAGTGGCGGGGACGCAGGAAGACGGCGTGGGGGCAGCGACGCAAGGCCTCGGCGCAGCTCATGGCCGAGTGAATGCCGAAGCGGCGCGCCTCGTAGTTGGCGGTCGCGACGACGCCGCGTCCGCGCGGGTCGCCGCCGACCACGAGTGGTTTGGACCGAAGCTCGGGCTGCTCCAGCTCTTCGACTGCGGCGAAGAACGCATCGAGGTCCATGTGCGCGAGGATGGGTGTGTCCACGGGCTGGAAGTCTCACATTCACGACAGACGCTTCACCCATGCGTCACGAGTCGGGCGCTAGCTTCGGCGCATGGCGAAGACCGAGACTCCGTGGGGACGCGCCTCCGTGATCGAGCGGCTGACGCTCCCGCAGCGGGCCGGCGACAAACGCTTCGCGACGCTCGTCGAGCTGCTCGAGACGGCGAAAGGGGAGCGGCTCGTCCGGTTCGCGTACTCGACGGGCGGCATTGCCCGCCGCGGTCCCGTGACCGTGCGTCTCCGTGATGTGGAGCGTTTGCGGGCCGCGCTCGCGGAGCATCCCCAGCTCGCGGAGGCGCTGCCGCTCGGCTGACGGGCCCGCCTACGTCGCCGTGTAGGCGCGGATTGCCGTGCGGAGGCGCGGGTGCGCCTGCCGTGCGGCTTCGACGAACGACGAGAGTACGTGCGCCCCGTCCGAAGGGCCGAGCAACGGGTCGACCGCGTGCTCCGGGTGCGGCATGAGACCCAGCACGTTCCCCTCCTCGTTGCAGACGCCTGCGATGTCGTCGATCGACCCGTTTGGGTTGTCGTCCGGGTCGTAGCGGAATACGACCTGGCTCGGATCGAGGTCGGCGGGTGCGATGTAGCAGCCTTCGCCGTGCTTGACGGGAATCACGAGCTTCTGTCCGACCTCGCAGCCGGCCGTAAACGGCGTGTCCGCCCGCTCGACCCTGAGCGTGACCTCGCGGCAGACGAACCGGAGCAGCGTGTTCGGCAGCAGCGCGCCCGGCAGCATCCCCGCCTCGCACAGGATCTGGAATCCGTTGCAGACGCCGAGCACAGGACCTCCGACCCGTGCGAACTCGGCGACCGATTGCATGATCGGCGCGAACTGCGCAATCGCGCCGCAGCGGAGATAGTCGCCGTAGGAAAAACCGCCGGGCAGCAGCACGCCGCCCACCTCGGGGAGCTGGTCCTCCGCATGCCACACGGGGAGTGGTTCGGCTCCGAGCGCGTGGAGTGCCCAGGTCGCGTCGCGGTCGTCGTTCGAGCCGGGAAAGACGATGACGGCGACACGCGGCCGAGGATCGGTCACGCCACCACCTCGATCTCGTAGCTCTCGATCAGCGGATTCGCCAACAGCTGCTCGCACATCCTCTCGACCTGCGCGCGGGCCTCGGTCGGATCCTTTGCGTCGACGTCGAGATCGACCACGCGGCCGATCCGCGCATCGGCGACAGGGAAGCCGAGCTGGCGCAACGAGCTCTCGACCGCTTCGCCCTGCGGATCGAGAATGCCCTGCTTCGGTCGGACGAGCACGGTTGCTCTCATCTGCGGCCCCCAAAGAGTTGCACGGCGATCAGCGGAGCACCACCTCGGGATCCGACTCGTAGTCGGCGAACGGGATCGTGGTCACCCGCTCGAACGCCTCGACGTAGCGCGCGCGCGTGCCCGCGACCACGTCGTCCGGGAGCTCGGGCCCCGGCGGCGTCTTGTCCCAGCCGAGCGTCTCGCAGTAGTCGCGCACGTACTGCTTGTCGAACGACGGTTGCGGACCGCCCGGCTCGTACTCGTCGGCGGGCCAGAAGCGCGAGGAATCGGGCGTAAAGGCTTCGTCGGCGAGCACGATCCGGCCGTCGTCGACGCCAAACTCGAATTTCGTGTCCGCCAGGATGATCCCGCGCTCGGCGGCGAGCCCGGCGGCGAACCGGTAAAGCTCCAGCGACAGGCGCTCCACCTCGCGAAATCGATCCGCGCCCAGGAGCCGCGACGACTCATCCGCGGTGAGGGGCTCGTCGTGTCCGGTCAGTGCCTTCGTCGTGGGTGTGAAGATCGGCTCGGGCAATCGGTCGGACTCGCGCAAACCCGGCGGGAGCTCGATGCCGCAGACGTGTCCGCTCTCCGCATAGCTCTTCCAGCCGGAGCCGGACAGATAGCCCCGCACGACGCACTCCAACGGGAGCATCTCGAGCCGCCGGCACACACTCGTGCGCCCGTCTGCGCGGATCTGGAGCAGGTGGTTCGGACAGATGTCGCGCGTGCGCGCGAACCAGAAGCCCGAGAGACCTGTCAGGACACGCCCTTTGTCGGGAATCTCGGTTGGGAGCACGACGTCGAACGTCGAGATTCGGTCGCTCGCGACGAGCAGCAGGCGCTCGTCGTCGAGTGCGTACAGCTCGCGCACCTTGCCGCTGGCTACGTGGAGCGTTTCAGACATGAACGGCGTCCTCACTTGGTCGGAGCGCCTCGAGGCGCTCGAAGATCGTGTCCACGTGCTTCGTGTAAGCCGAGAGGTCGAACACCGCGTCGAGGTCGACCCGTCCCGCGATCTCGGAGTCCGACCGAACGAGGTCGACGAAGTCCTGTTCCTCGTCCCAGGCGCGCATGGCGTGCCGTTGGACGAGCGCGTACGCCTCTCCGCGTTCGAGTCCTGACTCGACCAGCGCGAGCAGCACACGTTGGCTGAAGAACAAGTTGTGGCTCGCCTCGAGGTTCCGGCGCATCCGCTCGGGATAGACGACAAGACCATCGATCAGCCAGGCGAACCGATCGAGCATGTAGTCGAGGGCGAGGAAGCCGTCGGGGAGGACGACCCGCTCGGCCGAGGAGTGAGAGATGTCCCGCTCGTGCCAGAGCGCGACGTTCTCGAGCCCGACGATCGCCGCGGAGCGAACGACGCGCGCCAGACCGCAGATCCGCTCCGAGACGACCGGATTCCGCTTGTGGGGCATCGCCGACGAGCCCTTCTGGCCCTTGCCGAATGGCTCTTCGACCTCGCGTACCTCCGTGCGCGCGAGATGTCGGATCTCGAGGGCGAACTTGTCCAGCGACGAGGCGCAGAGCGCGAGCGCCGAGAGCAGCGCTGCATGGCGGTCGCGCGAGACGATCTGCGTCGAGACAGGCTCCGGCTCGAGGCCCAGGCGCTCGCACGCGATCCGCTCGACCTCGGGGTCGATCGCGGCGTACGTCCCGACCGCGCCTGAGAGCTTGCCGACGCGGAGCTCCTCGAGCGCGTGTGCGAGCCGGGCTCGCATACGAGCGAGCTCGAACGCCCAGCCGGCGAGCTTGACTCCAAACGTCGTCGGCTCGGCGTGCACTCCGTGCGTGCGACCGATGCAGATGTCGTTCTTGTGCTGGAGCGCTCTCGCCCGAACGGTCTCCAGCGCCCGCTCGATCCCCTCGAGCAGCAGACTGCCTCCCTCTTGCACCTGAAGTGCGAGAGCCGTGTCGAGGACGTCGGAAGACGTCAGGCCGTAGTGAAACCAGCGTCCGTGCTCACCGAGCGTCTCTGCGACTGCGTCGACGAACGCTGCGACATCGTGCTGGGTCTCTCGCTCGAGCTCGGCGACGCGCGCGGGGGACGGCGGCGCGGCCCGCTCGCGAATCTCGCGCGCAGCCTCGGGCGGAACCACGCCGATCTCGGCCCATCCCTCGAGCGCGGCGAGCTCGACCTCGAGCCAGCGAGCGAGCCTGCTCTCCTCCGACCAGATCCTGGCCATGGCCGGGCGGGAGTAGCGTGGGATCACTGGGCTGATGCTAACGGTCGCGACGGCGCGCCCATGCATACGCTGGGCACGTGTCGACGGGGGAGACGTTGATCTGGACGCGGCCCGAATGGCTGGCCGAGGCGCGGACCTGGATCTCCGAGCAGCTCGAGAGCAGAGGCATCGCGATCACAGGCGAGCTGGACCAACCGCACGTGCGCTGGTGGTCGACCGTGCTGCGTGTCCCAACGGACGAAGGTGACCTCTACCTGAAGGCCGTCTCGCCCCAGCATCGCTTCGAGATTCGGCTCACAGCCCTCCTCGCGCGCGTGTGTCCAACCCGCGTGCCGGAACTCGTCGCAGTCTCGGAGGAGCGAGGGTGGATGT
>JBKOXM010000041.1:0-11609 GCA_046724925.1 Actinomycetota bacterium
CTCCGCAGCACGACGGCAACCTGAACTGCCCATTGGCGGTGACGCGATCGGCCTGCTTCTTCGTTGTCCGCTGCCTCACGGATCCGGACGTCCCTGCTTCGGGCGGCGCTTTTGCCCCAGTGCGTGTCCGGGCACCCGAGGGCACGCTCCTCAACGCACGCCCGCCTTCGGCGGTCGCCGGCGGCAACGTCGAGACGTCTTGCCGAATCGTCGACGTCCTCCTCCGCGCGTTCGCCCAGGCAATGCCGGTGCCGGCCCAGGGCCAGGGGACGATGAACAACGTCACGCTCGGCAACGACCGCTTCACGTACTACGAGACGATCGGCGGCGGGCAAGGGGCGTGCCCGGCGGCGGACGGCCCATCGGCCGTCCACGTGACGATGTCCAACACGCTCTCGACGCCGACCGAGGCGCTCGAGCTCGCCTATCCCATTCGCGTCGAGCGCCACGGCGTGCGGATCGGCTCGGGCGGTTCCGGCAGATTCCGCGGCGGTGACGGCGTCATCCGCGAGCTTCGCGTGCTCGAGGATTGCCGCCTCTCGATCCTCTCGGAGCGTCGCGCACGCGCGCCGCAGGGTGCCCACGGCGGGTTACCAGGCATGCCGGGCCGCAACTCCGTCAACGCCAAGGGGCTTCCGGCCAAGGCGACGGTCGACGTGAAGGCGGGCGACGTGATCGCGATCGAGACCCCCGGCGGCGGCGGGTACGGCCAGTAGGCTTGATCCCATGGGCGAAGGACGAGTCGAAGGCATCTTCATCGGGCCGGAGCGGACGCTGCCTGCGGCGGTCGAGCGGGTCCGTGCGCTCGCCGGCAAGGGTCTCGAGGGCAATCGCTACTTCTTCGAGGACGGCGCGAAGCCCGGTCGGGCTCTCACGCTGATCGCAGCCGAAGCGATCGAAGCCGCGGGCGAGGAGCACGGCATCGAGCTCAGCGCGGCCGAATCCCGCCGCAACGTCCTCACGCGCGGCATCGACTTGAACGCCCTGGTCGGCAAGCGTTTTCGCGTCGGCGAGGTCGATTGCTACGGCGTCGAGCTCTGTGAGCCGTGCACGCACCTCGAGAGCGTCACGAAGCCGGGCGTGATCAAGGCGTTCGTCCACCGCGCCGGGCTGAATGCGGACATCCTGACGGACGGTGAAATCGCCGTCGGCGACGCGGTCGTCGCCACGTAGCGATGGACGCTCCGGTCAAGGTCGCGTGCGTTCAGGCGGAGCCGGTCATCCTCGATCGGGCCGCCACGATCGAGAAGCTCGCTGAGCTGGCCGCCGAAGCCGCGGGCGCAGGCGCGCAGCTGCTCGTGTTCCCGGAGACGTTCGTGCCCGCCTATCCGACGTCGCGCTGGGCGAGAGCGCTGGCCGGCTGGGACGACCCGCGTGCGAAGGAAGCCTTTGCGCAACTCCGCCGCGGAGCTATCGACGTTCCAGGCGACGACGAACGGCGGATCGGTGAGATCGCCGCAGAGCACGGCGTGTGGATCGTCACAGGAGTAAACGAAGTCGATCCCGAGCGGCCCGGAACGATCTACAACTCCTTGCTCTACCACTCACCCGAGGGCGAGCTCGTCGAGCATCACCGGAAGCTCGTGCCGACAAATCACGAGCGGCTCGTGTGGGGTCAGGGCGACGGGCGCGGTCTACGCGCGTTCCAGACGCCGCTCGGCCGGATCGGCGGTCTGATCTGTTGGGAGAACTACATGCCGTTGGCGCGGTTCTCGTTGTACGAGTCGGGCGTCGAGATCTACATCGGGTCGACCGCGGACGACGGCGACGCGTGGCAAGCGACGCTCGTGCACATCGCTCGGGAGTCGCGCGCCTTTGTCGTCGCGTCCGCGCACTTCCAGCGCGCAAGCTCGTACCCAGACGATTTTCCTCTCCGTGACCTGATCGACGGCGCCGACGTCCTCGGACGCGGGGGCAGCGCCGTGCTCGCGCCGAACGGCTCGTACCTCGCCGGGCCTCTGTACGACGAGGAGGGAATCCTCTACGCCGACCTCGACCCCCAGATCCTGTTCGAGGAGCGGCAGCGATTCGATCCGGCCGGGCACTACAACAGACCGGACGTGTTCGCACTGACGGTCCGCGAGCCCTAGCCCGGAAGTGGAACAACCCCCACCCTCAGAGGGTGGGGTCGCACCCTCCGCCCTCGGCTTCGAGCCTAGCGGCGAACTCGTAACGCGTTCGTGCCGATCCTGCGCCGAATTCCGCTCGCTAACGACGGGCGCGCCGTCGCAGGACGCGCTCGTCGCCGACGCGGCGCGTGACGCCGTCCGCATCGAAGCGCTCGAGCAAGAGCTGCGCCGGCCGCCGAGAGATTCCGAGCAGGTCGCGGAAGCGCGCGAGCGTGATCCGGCCCGCGCCCTCGCACTCCGTCACGAGCGCCTCGCGTGCGCGCTCGTACGCGTCCCGACCCACCGCCGAACCGTCGCCAAGCCGCACCAGCTCTCCCTGCTCCTCGAGGTATGCCGCGAGCGCCTGATCGTCCATCGAGGTCGGATTCGGCCCCGCCTGCGCGAGGGCGGCGCGCAGCAGGTCTGCGTCGCCCGCGCGCTCACCCAGCGCGGGTTGCGACCCCGGCAGGTAGAGCTTCGAGCCACGCCGCTCGAGCTCGAGCAGCGGAGCGACCGAGGGTGCCCATTCCGCGGCGGGGAGCGCTTCCGCGAGCGGCAAGCCTGGGTCGAGCGGCTGTGCACGCACACGCTGCTCCAGTCGCTCGCGGAGCTCGGAGCGCAGCTCCTCGAGCCACTCCGCGGCGAAGTACCAATCACCGGCCTGTCGCAGCTGGGCGAGCCCGGCAGCGAGCTCGGGCGGCTCGAGCAGCGCGCGGCGCTGGAGCTCGAGCCCGGTCACCGGCTCGTGGACGATCGCACGCAGGATCGACTGCGGGTCGCCGCGATCCAGCAGCCGGAGTCGTTCCAGGTCGAGTTGTCTCGGGGGAGCAGGGTCCAGCACGCGGCCGCCGCCCAGCGTCGTACGTCCGCGCAGAACGAAACGATCGCCAGCCGCAGCCACCACCGGCTCGGCGAGCCGCAGCTGCGCGTAGCCCTCCCCGACCGACACGACCCTGGCGAACACCTGTGCCGTCCCGTGATGCACGTTGACGCGCGCGCCTTCCGGGATCGGCTCGAATGCGTCGAGAGCGACGTCGAGGCGATAGCTCACCGGAAACGCGTTCGGCTCGACGAGCGCGTCTCCGCGCCGCAGCTCGTGGCGCTCGATTCCCGGCAGGCTGACCGCGACGCGCTGTCCCGCGAGTGCACGCTCGACGGGCTCGTCGTGGATCTGGACGCTGCGAACGCGCACGGTTCGGCCCGCGGGCTCGGCGCGCAGCTCGTCCCCCTCCGCGATCACGCCCGACCAGAGGGTGCCCGTCGCAACCGTGCCGATTCCACGCAAGCTGAAGGCGCGGTCGACGTATAGGCGCGTCGGCCCCTGTCTGTCCTCCGCCGTCGACGTCTCCGCGGCGGCGGCGAGCGCAGCCCGCAGCTCGTCGAGCCCGGTGCCGGTCTTGGCGCTCACCGGCACGACCGGCGCGCCCGGTACGAGCTCGACCGCCTCCTCGACGGCGAGCTGGAGCACTTCGCTGTCGACTGCGTCGGCCTTCGTCACGGCGACGACTCCGCGATCGACTCCGAGCAGGCGGAGAATCGCGAGGTGCTCGTGGGTTTGGGCGCGAGCGCCTTCGCCTGCGTCGATGACGAGCAAGAAGAGGTCGATGCCGGTCGCGCCGGCGACCATCGTGCGCACGAAGCGCTCGTGGCCCGGAACGTCGACAATCGAGAGGCGGGTGCCGTCAGGGAGCTCGAGCGGTGCGTAACCGAGCTCGATCGAGATCCCGCGCGCCTTCTCCTCGGGCAACCGGTCGGTGTCCTTTCCGGTCAGTGCCCGCACGAGCCACGTCTTGCCGTGGTCGATGTGTCCGGCGGTCCCGATCGTCAGCGGCATGCCGTTACAAGCATGACGTTAGGCCGCGAGCTCGAGGCGCGGGAAGAGCCGGCGCGCGGCGGCCGGGTCGACGGTGCGAAGAGCTTTGGAGATCCGCTCTGCGGCGAGAGGCAAGAACGGCTGGAGCTGGTGGGCGACCGTCTCGCACGCCGCCACGAGCGACGAGACGGCCGCGTCGCGCTCGGCGCCCTGGAGCTCCCATGGGCGCGTCTGCTCGACGAACCGGTTCGCCTCGACGACAGCCTCCCACAGTGCGCCGGTCGCCGCGCGGAAGTCGAACCTGGCCAGCGCCTCGTCGATCTTCGCCTGCAAGTCATCGAAGCGGAGCTCGGCCGCCTCGACGCGCCTCGTTGTCGTCGCCAGCGCCACGGTTCGGCTGACGAGATTGCCGAGCCCGTTCGCGAGCTCAGTGTTCGCGAGGCCGGCGACGAGCTCCTCTCGGAAGTCAGTGTCGCCGGTCCGCGGAACGGCGCGAAGGAGCCACCAACGCAGGGCGTCCGAGCCGAGCAGCCTGACCAGGCGGCCGGGCTCTGCTGCGTCTCCGAGCGACTTGCCGAGCTTTCGTCCGCCGGCGGTCAGATAGTCGTGGACGAAGATCGTAGTCGGCAGCGGCAGTCCCGCCGACAGCAGGATCGCCGGCCAGTAGACGGCGTGGAAACGGAGGATGCCCTTGCCGATCACGTGGAGGCGCTCGTCCGAGCCCTCCCACCAGTCCGCGTAGAGGTCGCCTTCGAGCGCGGTCACGTAGTTGCCGAGCGCGTCGAACCAGACGTAGATCACCTGCGCCGGGTCGTCCGGCACCGGAATTCCCCAACCGCGGGCCCGCTCGCGCGAGCGCGAGACGCTGAAGTCGGCAAGCCCGCCGCGGAGGAATCCCAGCACCTCGTTCCGTCGCTGCTCAGGGTCGATCCGGAGGCGCCCGCTCTCGACGAGCTTGATCAACTCGGTTTCGTACCGTGAGAGCCGAAAGAACCAGTTCCGCTCGGCCACGCGCTCCGGCGCGACTCCGTGCTCGGGACAGCAGCCGTCGTCGAGCTCGTCGGCGCCTAGGAACGCCTCGCAGCCGCCGCAGTAGAGCCCCTCGTAGTCCCGGAGGTAAAGGTCGCCGGCGGCGGCGCAGGCGCGCCAGAGCCGCTCGACCCCGGCGCGGTGCCTGGGATCGGCGCTCGTCCTGATGAAATCGTCGAACGAGAGCTGGAGCGGTTCCCGCAGCTCGGCGAAGCGTGCGGCGTTGCGGTCGACGAGCTCGCGCACGGAGATCTCCTCGGCCTCGGCGGCCTTGACGTTCTTCAGCGCATTGTCATCGGTGCCTGTGAGGAAGCGCACGTCGTTCCCGCGGAGGCGGCGGTGGCGCGCGAGTACGTCGGCCTGCACGAGCTCGAGCGCGAACCCGACGTGCGGGTCGCCGTTGACGTAGGGAATGGCTGTGGTGACGTAGAAGCGGCTCATCGGTTCCTCCTTGCTTTGGCCCTGCTGGGGCCACGAACCGACGAGCGCGTACGGCCCCGAGACGCAGGGCCGGTGACGACGGTGTGGTCTTAGGAGCGCACGCCGACGGGCCCTTGGCGAAGGGCCATCATCGACCGGTCAGCGCGCGTGCTCACGCTCACAGCGTAGCGTGACCTTGCCTCGATGGAGCCAGCGCTCCACGTTGGGTCCGAGGCCGCCGATCAACGGCTGGTTCTTGCAGCGGCGACAGCTCGCGCGACCTCCTCGAGGTCGGCGTCCCGCAGCGTCCGGCAGTCGAGGAGGGTTCGCCCGTCGCGCACGACGCCGATGACCGGTGGATCTGTGGCCCGCAGCGCGCCGGCGAGCTCTTCCTCGAGCGCGCAGGCGAAGCTTGGGATCTCGACGAGCGGCATCGCACCTCCACCCACGCGCGCGACCGTTTCTTCGACGCTTCCGCCGGTGAGCTCAGCGAGGCGATCAGCTCGCGCGCGGACCGAGTCCGCCGGCTCGGAGACCATTGCCTGAACGGGGATCTCGCGAAGCGCTCGATCGGGGTCGAGATGGAGCGCGAGTGTGCCCTCGAGCGCCGCAATCGTCAGCTTGTCGGCGCGTAGCGCACGCTGGAGCGGGTGTCGTCGCAGCCGTTCGACGAGGTCGGCCCGGCCGACCACGATCCCGGCCTGCGGCCCGCCGAGCAGTTTGTCGCCTGAGAATGTGACGAGGTGAGCGCCGTTGGCGAGGCTTTCACGGGCGGAAGGCTCGTCGGCGGAAAAGTGACTGCCTCCGGCGAGGACGCCCGAGCCCAGGTCGTCCACGAGCGGAACACCGTGCCGGTCCGCCACCTTCGCCAACTGCTCGAGCCGCGGCTGTTCGGTGAAGCCGAGGACGCGGAAGTTGGACTGGTGAACGCGAAGGAGTAGAGCAGTCTCCGGCCCGATCACGCGGTCGTAGTCGGCCGCCCGAGTCCGATTGGTTGTTCCGACCTCGACGAGCCGCGCCCCTGAGCGTGCGAGCACGTCCGGGATTCGAAAGCCGTCGCCGATCTCGATCAGCTCGCCTCGGGAGACGATCACCTCTCGGCCCTCGGCGAGCGCGGCCAGTGCGAGCAGGACGGCGGCCGCGTTGTTGTTCACGACTAGGGCGGCTTCTGCGCCGGTCAGGCGGCGCAACACGGCGGCAACGTGGTGCTGGCGCGAGCCTCGAGTTCCTTCCGCGAGGTCGTACTCGAGATTCGAGTAGCCCCGGGCCGTGTCTCGGACCCGCTCGAGAGCCGCCTCGGCGAGCGGCGCGCGTCCCAGGTTGGTGTGGACGATCACACCCGTGGCGTTCAGAACCCGCCGAAAGTGCACTCGCCGCGAGTGCTCGAGCTCGGCCGAGAGGCGCTCCCGCAGGTCGCCCGGATCGGCGCCCGCACGAATCTCTTCCCGAGCACGCTCGAGGACCGAGCGCGCCGCGTCGACGGCGAGCGGATCGTCACGGCCCCGCACGAGGTCGTCCACGGAGGGAAGGTCGCGCAGCTTCATGCTCGAAAGTCTAGGGCGGAGGCATCCGGCCGATGAGTGCCCAAGAGCAGCATCCCGCCCTCGTAGCGCAGGCCGCGAGGCGCGCCGAAAGCGCGCAGAACCGGATCGCCGACCGCATTACGAGCTTCGCGGGCTCGATGCGGTTCGTCTACATCCACATCGTCTGGTTCGCGCTCTGGATCGGCCTTCGCGTCGAGGCCTTTCCCTTCGGCCTCTTGACGATGATCGTCTCGCTCGAGGCGATCTTCCTGTCGACGTTCGTGATGATCAGTCAGAACAGGCAGGACGCCGCCCGCCAGGCCCTCGCGGACTCGCAGTACAGGACGGTTCAGCTGGAGGAGGGGCAGAACGAAGAGCTGATCCGCCTCTCGAACGAGATCCTGAAGCTGACACGCGAGGTCCACCGCCTCACGGTCGGACGGTCGTAGCCCTTACGGCGCGTCCTCTTTGGCCGGTGCGGCCGGCACTTCGGCGCAGCGCGTCTCGTAACACTCGACGACGAGGCTCACGGCTTCGTCCGGATCGTCGGTCACCGCCAGCAGGTCGAGATCCTCGGGCGAGATCATCCCGTCTGCGAGCAGCTCGCCCCGAATCCAATCGATCATCTCGTCCCAGTAGTCGGAGTCGAAGAGGATGACCGGGAAGTTCGAGACCTTGCCCGTCTGGATCAGGGTCAGCGCTTCGTACATCTCGTCGAGCGTGCCGAAGCCGCCGGGGAAAATCACGAAGCCCTCAGCGGGCTTCACGAAGCAAACCTTGCGCGCGTAGAAGTGACGGAACGTGAGCGAGAGGTCGAGGTAGGGGTTGGACTCCTGCTCGTGGGGGAGCTCGATGTTGAAGCCGACCGACATGCCGCCGCCTTCCTGGGCGCCGCGGTTCGCGGCCTCCATCACGCCTCCGCCGCCGCCGGTGATCACACTCCAGCCCGCCGCCCCGAACGCACGCCCGACCTCACGGGCACGCGCGTACGCGGGATGGCCTTCACGCACGCGCGCGCTGCCGAAGATCGAAACGGCGGGCTTGCGGATCTGGGCAACCGCCCGGAAGCCCTCGTCGAACTCCTGCGCGATCTGGTCGACGCTCTGGCGCAGGTCGCCGTCCTGGCTGGCGAGGAAACGCTTGTCTTCCATCGACTGCCGGTTAGAGATCCTTCTCGATGTGCGTGGCGCTCATCGCGAGCGCAAGCGTCGCGGCCAACCCGATGTAGGTGACCGCGACGACGGCACGTTGCCAGGGCTTGATGTCGTAGTACCCGCGCGCCTCAGGGGAGTTGCGAGTACGCCACCTCGTCCACAGCTCCATCCCGCCGATCAGCAGGATGATGATCAGGATCGGGTTCGGTGCGATGACCGTGAGCACCGCGAGTCCCGCAAGGCCGAGCAGCCAGATCGCCGGATGGAGCGCGGCGACCGCACGGCCGCCGTCGAGCGGCACGATCGGCAGCAGGTTGAACAGATTGAGGAAGAACCCGGTGAATGAAAGGGCGATCAAGAGCTCGGAGTCGAGCGCTTCGCCCGCTGCCCAGACAGCCGCCGCGCCGAGAGAGCCGAGCAGCGGCCCGGCGAGCGCGACCTGGGCCTCGCGCCAGGCGTCCTGCGGGAGCTGCTTCAGCCCGACGAATGCGCCGAGGAAGGGGATGAAGAGCGGGGCCGATGCCGGCACGCCCTGGCGGCGCAGCTCGGCGACGTGGCCGAGCTCGTGCACGAGCAGCAAGAGGACGAGACCAACCGCGAACTTCCAGCCCCAGAGCAGCGCATAGGCGGCAATCGAAACCAACATCGAGGCTGCAACGGTGAACAGCTTGAACTTGAAGACAGCGACCGCGAGGGCCTTGAACTTCCACAGCAGCAGGCCGATCGCGGCGAAGGGCGCCCAGAGCTTTCGAAGGACGTTGCGCCACATCGGCTCGGGATGGATGGGGCGGTAGTCGCGCTCGGCCTCCTCGGTCGAGGCGTACAAGCGCTGAAGGTCGTCGTCGTGCGGGAACCGATAGTCGGCTGCGGCGCGCCAATCGTCGTCCCGTTCGGACGGAGGATGCTGAAACGGCTCGTCGCCGAGATCGTCGGCTTCCCGCTCGCGGGCGCGCGCGGCCCAGTCCAGTTCGTCAGGCCGCCTCTCCGGGCGGTGTTCGCTCACAGTCATGTTGTAGCGCGTCGGGACGATCGTGCGGCGGCGACGAGGCTCGCTATGAGCCGCGGCCGATCCACTCTTCGCCACCCTCGTAGACCTCTTTCTTCCAGAGCGGGACGGTTTCCTTGAGGGTGTCGATCGCTTCCTTGCACGCGTCGAGGGCGGCGTGGCGGTGGCGAGCGGAGACGGCGATGACGACGCTTGCTTCGGCGACTTCGACACGGCCGATGCGATGGTGAATCGCGACGTCATGGATCTCATGGCTGCGTCTGAGACTCGCGGCCAGCTGCGCCATCACGTCCTCCGCCATCTCCGTGTACGCCTCGTACTCGAGATGGAGCACCGTACGGCCGCGCGACTCGCGCCGCACGGTGCCCGTGAAGGTCGCGATCGCGCCTGCGGCTTCGTCTGCCACTTCCTCCACGGCAGCCTCGAGTGAGAGCGGCTGGTCCGTGATTCGAAACGCTCCGCCCGAAACCGGTGGAATCACGGCGACCTCGTCCCCGTCGGAGAGCCGGCGATCGCGGTCGGCGTACTCACGGTTGACCGCATAGAGGAGCCCTTCGGGCTCGTCTCCCAGCTGGAGCGCGGGCCAGACCTCGCCGACGCGCTCGACGCCGTCGAGCTCGTGCTCGCCCCACCCGGCACGCTCGCGCAGGCCGGCAAAAAGCTTCACCACGACTTTCATCGCCGACAGCGTAAGTGTGGGCTGAAAGCCGGGTGCGTACGATTGACCCGTGGCGGCGACCGACCGAAGCGAGCGCCAGACCGATTCGGGAATCGAGGTCAAGCCGGTCTATACGGCGGAGGATGCTGCCGGCGAGCTCGAGCTCCCGGGTGAGTTTCCGTTCACGCGCGGGCCATACCCCGACATGTACCGGGGCCGGCCGTGGACGATCCGGCAGTACGCCGGCTTCGGCTCGGCGGAGGAGACGAACGCACGCTTCCGCTACCTGCTCGAACGGGGCCAGACCGGGCTGTCAATCGCCTTCGACCTGCCCACGCAGCTCGGGTACGACTCGGACGACCCGCGTGCGGAGGGCGAGGTGGGGCGGACCGGCGTCGCGATCGACTCGATTGCGGACATGGAGGTGCTGCTCGGGGGCATCCCGCTCGGCGAGGTCTCCACCTCGATGACGATCAACGCGCCCGCGGCGCTGCTGCTCTTGCTCTATGAGCTCGTTGCTGAAGCGCAGGGCGTCAGCGGCGACCAGCTGCGCGGGACCGTCCAGAACGACGTGCTCAAGGAGTACTGCGCGCGCGGGAACTACATCTTTCCTCCGCGGCCGTCCATGCGGATCACAACGGACCTCTTCGCGTACTGCGCGGAGCGGTTGCCTCGCTGGAACATGATTTCGATCTCCGGCTACCACATCCGCGAGGCCGGTTCGACGGCCGCGCAGGAGCTCGCATTCACGCTCGCAAACGGAATCGCGTACTGCGAGGCCGCCGTCAAGGCCGGGCTCTCCCCCGACCAGTTCGGCGAGCGTCTGTCGTTCTTCTTCAACGCACACAACCATTTCTTCCAGGAGATCGCGAAGTTCCGCGCGGCCCGGCGGCTCTGGGCGCGAATCATGCGAGAGCGCTTCGGCGCAACGAACCCGAAGGCCCAGGCGCTTCGTTTCCACGCGCAGACCGGCGGGTCGACACTTACGGCACAGCAGCCCGAGAACAACATCGTGCGTGTGGCCGTGCAGGCGCTGTCCGCCGTCAGCGGCGGGGCGCAATCGATCCACACGAACGCATTCGACGAGGCGCTGGCGTTGCCGACGGAGCGGTCGGCCAAGATCGCCCTGCGGACGCAGCAGATCCTCGCGCACGAGGTAGGCGGAACCGATACGGCCGATCCGTTCGGTGGCTCGTACTTCATCGAAGCGCTGACCGACGAGCTGGAGGCCCTCGCGCAGGATTTGCTCGAGCAGGTTGAAGAGGCGGGCGGCGCGGTCGCCGCGATCGAGCAGGGTCTCGTCCAGCGAGAGATCGAGGAGGCCGCGTACCGGTTCACGTCGGAGCTCGAGGCCGGCGAGCAAGTGATCGTCGGCGTCAATCGCTTCACGGAGGGAGAGGAGGAGCCGATCGAGCTCCTGCAAATCGATCCGGAGGCCGAGCGGCAGCAGCTGGAGCGGACGGCGCGAGCCCGTGCAGAAAGGGACGCCGATGCCGCGGCTCGCGCGTTGGATGAAGTCCGGCGAGTTGCGCGCGGCACGGAGAATCTGCTGCCGCCGATGCGCGAGGCGCTCCGCGTGCGGTGCACGGTCGGCGAGATCTGCAACGTCCTGCGCGACGAATTCGGGAGCTACGACGCGCAGCTCAAGCTTGCGTAGCCGGTCACGCGGACCCGAGTGGCGGGGTGGGACCGATATGCGGGCAGAGCCGCGCAAGCCCGGCTAGCGCCTGACCTCAGGTCCTCTAGCACACGCGAGTAATTCGGGAAATCCCACCTCCCGCCCCGTTGGCTTCGGCCTATGCCGGAAATTCGCGCACGTGTGTCTCCCGCCGGTAACGGAAGTGGATCGGAGCAGCGGCTGTGACGGAAATGGATCACGGCGCGGCGTGGAGCGGGAA
>JBKOXM010000169.1:0-4662 GCA_046724925.1 Actinomycetota bacterium
CTCCATCGGACGACAGAGCATGCTCGAGCTGATCGAGGACCTCTCGCACGAGCAGCAGCAGGTCCTGACGTTGAAGTTCGTCTTCAACTTCGCCAACGCAGAGGTCGCGACGATCCTCGGCAAGAGCGAGGGTGCGATCAAATCGCTCCAGCACCGCGCCCTCGCTTCGCTCCAGAAGCAGATCGCGACCGAGTAACGTCGGTCTGTGTCTCTCGAGGTCGGAATCGTCGGCCTCCCGGGTGCCGGCAAGACAACGCTGTTCAACGCGCTGACACACGCCGGGGCGGGTGGCGATTACGGCCGGGAGCACATCGGCATGGCGACGATCTCCGACGAGCGGCTCGCCCCGGTCGCGGCGGCCATCGGCTCGCCTAAGGTGACCTCCGCCGCGGTGCGGGTGGTCGATGTGCCGGGGACGGGAGCGGCGATGCTCGGCAACCTCCGCCGTGCAGACGCCTTGCTCGCGGTTCTGGACGCCTTCTCGGACGCCGGCGACCCGGCGCGCGACCTCGAGACGCTGAAGCTCGAGCTCTTGGTCGCAGATCGCGACCATGTCGCGAAGCGGCTCGAACGTGTGCGCTCTCAGGCGAAGTCGGGCGATCCGAACCTGCGGCGAGAAGTTGAACAGCTGGAGGGGCTGCTCGGGCTCCTGGAGAGCGAGCGGGGTCTGGACGAGGTCGAGGGCGAGCTTCCTCTCGAGCTGGAGCCGCTGACGACGAAGCCGCTCGTCGTGGTCGAGAACGGCCCGGGCGGCATCGACGCGAAGCTCGAGCTGGAGCTGGCCGAGCTACCGACTGACGAAGCAGCGGAGTTTCGCGACGGCGAGTCCGCTCTCGACGAGATCGTGCGGCGGCTGTTCGAGGCCCTCGATCTGCTGACCTTCTTCACGGCGAACGAGAACGAGGCTCGAGCCTGGACGCTCCGTCGGGGACGGACTGCCCTGGACGCCGCCGGCTCCATCCACACGGACATGGCACACGGCTTCATCCGCTGCGAGGTGATCGCGTGGAACGACCTGCTCGAGGCAGGTTCGCGCGCGGAGGCGGTCCGACGCGGGCTTCAGCGGCTGGAAGGCAAGACGTACGCCGTGCAGGACGGCGATGTGCTGAACATCCGCTTCTCGCCGTAGGAGGGTTGGCGGAAGGCCCCGGCGCCAGGGCCTTCCCCGAGCGTGGCTAGCAGCAGTCGCAGCAACCGCCGCCGCAACACCCACCGCTGTCGCAACAGTCGGACACGCGCCTCCCTTCATCGAAGAACGTCGATACGACCGTAGCTGCTAGATTGATATATGTCAATGAAGACGCTTACCGTCATTCAACCTGTGTGTTGTGCACCCGACGTCGAGCCTCTCGCCGAGGAGCGGGCGATTGACCTGGCGACGAGGTTCAAGGCCCTGGCCGATCCCACTCGGGTCGCGATCGTCAATCGCCTTGCGCGGGCCGACGAGTGCTGTGTGTGCAATCTGGTCGACGAGTTCGAGCTCTCACAGCCGACGATCTCCCACCACCTCCGGATCCTGCGTGAGGCCGGCCTCGTCGAGGCGGAGCGGCGAGGCACATGGGGCTACTACCGGCTGGTGCCCGAGGCAGTTGGCGATCTGCGTGCCGCGCTCGGCGCGTGATGGTCGAGATGACCGGCCGACATGCCTGCCGTCAGGAATGAACGCCGAGGCGACGCTTGCGGCGCCGTTATCAGGACGCGCTCGCGGCGAAAAGTGCGATTCACTTCCGCGGCGCACTTTTCGCCGAATCAGGGATGTCGAACTCTCCGGCACGGAGTCTCCGGCGGAAGTCCACCGCGTAAGCGCATTGGACTTCCGGCGGCAAGCGCGTCCGTCTGAAATGACCGGTCGACACGCCCGCCGCTAGAAATGAACGTCCTCTTCGTCTGCGTTCAGAACGCCGGCCGCTCACAGATGGCTCACGCGCTCTACGAGGCACGAGGCGGTCACGCGCGCTCGGCCGGGACGCGGCCCGCGGAGACGGTCCACGCCGAGGTCGTCGACGCAATGCGCGAGAAGGGCATCGACCTCTCCGAACGCCGTCCGCACAGGCTCGAGCGGGCCGACGCCGAGTGGGCCGATCTGGTCGTGACGATGGGTTGTGGCGACGAGTGCCCCGTGGTGCCGGGCAAGCGTTACGTCGATTGGGACCTCGATGACCCTGCGGGCAAGAGCGCTGACGACGTGCGCGCGATTCGCGACGACATCGAGCGCCGCGTCGCCGAGCTCCCGGTTTAGCCGGCCGAGATCAGCACGACGCCCGCGAGAGCGCCGGCGACCCCCGCACGCTGGAGCGGCTGCACACGCTCGCGGAGCACAAGCCAGGCGAGCGCAACGGTGACCACCGGATACAGCGAGGCGAGGACGGAGACGACACTGACCAAGCCGATGGCCGCCGAGGCTGCGAAGAAGACGTTCGCGCTCGAGTCCGACACGCCGATCAGGCCGATTGTTGCCAGGTCGGCGTGGCTTGCCCGCACCTGCGGGCGGGTCACAAGGAATGCCGCAACGAGCAGCGACGCCGCGGTCGCTTTGAACACGAGGGACGCCCAAAGGACGTCCGCGTCCGCGGCGGCGTTCATCGCCGGGAAGTAGGCGCCGAAGGTGATCGACGCCACGACGGCCCAGGGCACACCGGCCGCCATCCGCGCGCCCGTGATCGTCGATCCGGTCTCGCGGGAAGCCAGGACGGCTCCGGCGATCGCGAGAGGTATGCCCGCGAGCTGAAGCGCCGACGGTCGCTCCCCCGAGGCGATACCGATGACGACGGGTATGAGCACGCCGACCGACGCGATCGGCGCGACGATGCTGATCGTTCCGACCGCCATGCTGCGGTAGAAGGCCGCGATTCCGATCGAGCCGAGGGCGGCGGCGGGAATCGCCCACAACGCTGCGTCTTCCCATTGGCCGGGATCTCCGACGAGGACCACGATCGCGATCAACACGAGCCCGACCGGCTGCGCCAACGCCAGCACGGCGATCACCGGGATCGTGCGGCTCTTCAACCCGCCGAGGAAGTCCGCGACTCCCCAGCCGACGCTCGCCGCAAGGGCGAGCAACGCTGCTTTCATCTAGTGGGCCGGAACGGGACGGGTGGCGGCGACGGCGTCGAGCTGGTTCGCGTGGTAGAGAACGGCCGCCTCGGCTGTGCGCGCGGAACGCATGTCGTGATGCGCGCCGACAGCATGCAGAAGCTCGTTGCGGGCCTCGACGTCGAGCGCCGCGGTCTGATCTTCGATCATGCGCAGGCCGAGGTGTACGTGCCCGAGCAGCCGTCCTTCTTCGGTCTGCTTGAAGCTTGGACCGGCGCCGAGCTCGAGCGTCCGGCCGATGTCGTGGAGGATGGCCGCGGCCAGGAGGAGGTCCGACCGCAGGCGCGGGTGGAGCTGCGCTACTTCGCGGCAAAGCGTGGTCACCCCGACGGTGTGCTCGAGCAAGCCGCCCGCATAGCCGTGATGGCCGTCGAGGGTTGCCGGGAGCAGTCGAAACGACTCGCGGATCTTGTCGTCGGAGGTGAACCGTTCGGCGGTGGCTCGCAGCCCGTCGTGGGCGATTTCCGCGGCGAGGAAGTCGAGGAAGCCGTCGAGCTCCTCCGCGTCGCGGCGAAGCGCGTGCGCCAGCGCCGCAGGGTCGGCGCCCGGCTCGGTCTCGAGCGAGCGCACGTCGATCTGAAGCCGCTCACGGAAGCGCTCGACCTTTCCCAAGACGCGGACGGCATCGCCCTCGGCGAATCGGGCATCGAGGAGGTCGACGTCGTTCCAGATCCGAGCGTCGATACGTCCGGTCGGATCGACCAGCTCGAGCGCGAGGTAGGCGGCGCCGTTCCTCGTGCGTAGGCGGCGCTTGCGTGCAACGCCGTACACGCCCTCGACCGTGCGGTCCTCGACGAGCGCTCTGATCGACGCATCCGCGACGGCCGAGTCGGCCCCCGCGGTTTCGGCCCGGCTCATTGCACACCCCCACCTAGGGTGGGGAAGTCGGTTCGACGGTACCCGCGGCATGCACGCGGCTTCGTGCCGATTTTGCGCCGACGGTCCGCCGCAACCACCGAGCCGAGTCTACGCCGAGGAGCCGACGCAGCTGCGGCGTCCGCGAAGCGGACAGAGCCCTTCAGAGCACGAACGAGGCGGCTGGTAGGCTCGCCGCGTGGCGGAGGTGAGGCCGTTCCGCGCGGAGCGCTACGTCGAAGCGACCGCGGGGCCGCTCGAAGACCTCGTTGCGCCTCCGTACGACGTCATCACGCCGGACGAGCGCGAGGCCTACCTCGCAAAGAGTCCGTACAACGTGGTTCACCTCACGCTTCCGGACTCAGAGGACGAGGCCGGGCGCGACCTTTCGGCTTGGCGCGAGCGTGGCGTGCTCGAGCGAAACGGAGAGCCGGCCTTCTGGGCCTTGGAGCAGGAGTACGTCGGCCCGGACCGGATCTCGCGAACCCGCCGCGGTCTCGTCGGCTCGCTCCGCGTCGAGCCGTACGAGGACCGCGTCGTCCTCCCGCACGAGCGCACGCACAGCGGACCCAAGGAAGGTCGACTACGGCTGCTGCGTGCGACGCGCACGCAGCTCGAGCCGATCTTCCTGCTTTACCGCGGCGAGGTCCCGTACGAGCAACCGGGCGGGACTCCCGACCTCGAGGCCGGAGGTGCCCGCCTTTGGCAGCTGCG
>JBKOXM010000012.1:0-12239 GCA_046724925.1 Actinomycetota bacterium
CCAGAGATCGGGATCGCTCACGGCGGCCATTCTATGGATCACGTGGTGGCGCCCCGCGGGTGCCTTGGACGGCCCAGACGCCACGTGCCTCGTCGAGCTGGTCGTCGGCGACAACCGATGGCGCAGTCCCGACGGTGGGCCGGTTCCGCACTGCGATACTGGCTGCATGCGTGTCGCAGTCGCCTTCGACCACCGCGGTGTCAAGCTGCGCCAGCGCATCCTTGAAGAACTCGTGCTGGCCGGTCACGAGATCGTCGATCTCGGCGCCGATTCCGACGCCAAGAAGATCGACTACCCCGACAAGGCGCTCGAGGTGGGCGAAGCGCTCCGATCCGACCGTGCGGAGCGGGCTGTTCTCGTCTGCGGCTCGGGCGTCGGCGCCGCCGTCGCGGCCTGCAAGCTCACCGGAATCCGAGCAGCCGTCTGCCACGATGCGTACTCCGCGCACCAGGGGGTAGAGCACGATGACATGAACGTCCTTTGTCTGGGCTCGGAGGTGATCGGCCCGGAGCTGGCCGCCGATCTCGTGCGCACGTTCCTCGGGGCATCCTTCGACGGCGGAGATCGTTACGTGAAGAGGTTGGAGAAGATCGCCCAAATGGAAAAGGAAGGTCTGAATGTCTAAGTCGCGCCTTCATCAACTCTCCGAGCTCGGCCAGAGCGTCTGGATCGACTCGCTTTCGCGCCAGTGGCTTCGCGACGGGACGCTCGTGAAGCTGATGGAGGAGGATGCCGTCGTCGGCGTCACCTCCAATCCCACGATCTTCCAGAAGGCGCTCTCCGAAGGCGACTGGTACGACGATCAGCTTCGACAGCTCCTGCACGAGGAGGATGACGAGCGCGAGATCTTCTGGCGGCTCGCGACGACGGACGTGGTCGAGGCCTGCGACAGGCTCCGTCCGGCCTGGGAGGAGTCGGACGGCAAGGATGGGCGTGTCTCGCTCGAGGTCGATCCCACGATCGCCTACGAGCACGAGGGGCAGCTCGAACAGGCGCTCCACTTCCACGAGCTCATCGACCGTCCGAACCTGTACGTGAAGATCCCCGGCACGAAGTCGGGGCTCGGCGCGATCGAGGACGCGATCGCGGCGGGCAAGGCGATCAACGTGACGCTGATCTTCTCGCTCCAGCGTTACGAGGAGGTCGTCGAGGCGTATCTGCGCGGACTGGAGCGGCTCGTCGACGCGGGCGGCGACCCACGGCCGGCGACGTCTGTCGCCAGCTTCTTCGTCTCCCGGGTCGACACCGAGGCGGACAAACGGCTCGAGGCGATCGGGACCGAGGAGGCGCTCGCCCTCCGCGGCAAGCTGGCGATCGCGAACGCGAAGCTTGCATATCAGCGCTACAAGCAGCTCTTTGCGGGCGAGCGGTGGGAGACGCTCGCCGCCGCCGGAGCAGTGCCGCAGCGCTGCCTCTGGGCCTCGACCTCGACGAAGAACCCTGCGTACCGCGACGTGATGTACGTCGAGGAGCTGATCGGCCCCGACACGGTGAACACGATGCCGCTGGAGACGATCGACGCGTTTCAGGATCACGGCAAGGTCGAGTTGACCCTCGAGGAGAGTCTCGACGAGGCACAGGAGGTCTTCGACCGGCTGGCGGCCGTCGGCGTCGACTACGACGACGTCACCGACACGCTCGAGCGCGAGGGCGTGCAGAAGTTCAGCGATTCGCTGGAGGAGCTTCTGGAGGGGATCCGAGCGAAGCGGGCCGAGTTGGTCACCGCGTAGGGCCGAGCTCGGTACGGCTCAGTGACCTCGATCGCGGCTCCGGAGCTCGTCGACCGCATCTGGTCGCGAGATCCGACCGTCTGGACGGGCGGTGAGGAGGCGAGCTGGCTCGGCTGGCTCGACGAGCCGTGGCGGATGGCCGAGCGCCTAGACGACTTGCCCGATCTCCGGAGAAACGCCTTCGAGGAGGTTGTCCTGCTGGGGATGGGTGGATCGTCGCTCGCGCCCGAGGTGCTACGGCGGACCTTCGGCGCCGACCGCTTCTCGGTGCTCGACACGACGCACCCGTCTGCCATCCGTGCCCTGGAAGGGCGGATCGACGTCGGCCGCACGCTGTTCGTGGCCGGCTCCAAGTCCGGGGGGACGATCGAGACGCGTGTCCAGCTCGATTACTTCAGGGATCGCGGCGGCGCGTTTGCAGTGATCACGGACCCGGGTTCGAGCCTCGAGGAGTTCGGTCGAGAGCACGGTGCCATCTGGATCGTGCGCGGCGAGCCCACGATCGGAGGTCGCTACTCCGCGCTCTCGCCCTTCGGAATGGTGCCCGCGCTTCTGATGGGAATCGACGTGGAGCGTCTGCTCGCGCACGCGCAGAGGGCCGCCGAGCTCTGCCGTGGCGAAGACGAGAACGCCGGGTTGGAGCTCGGACGGCGCTGGGGCGAGGCGTGGCGCCGTGGACGGGACAAGATCTGCATCCAGGGCGCCGAGGGAGGGTTCGGGCTCTGGGCGGAGCAGCTGCTCGCCGAGTCGACAGGCAAGCAGGGCAAGGGGCTCGTGCCGGCGCCCGGGGAGCACGTCGACGGGCGCGACCGCGAGCCGGCCAGCGGCCGGTTTCTGGGCACAGACGACGGTTACGGTCTCGGCGCCGAGCTCTTCGTCTGGGAATTCGCGACCGCGGTCGCCGGCTCCTATCTCGAGATCAATCCGTTCGACCAGCCCGACGTGCAGGCGGCCAAGGACCGCACGAACGCGATCCTCGCGAGCGACGACGAGCCGGACGTCGCCCCCGTCTCATCGGTCGACGAGTTGTTGTCGCAGGCACGCGAGCGCGACTACGTGGCGATCCAGGCGTTCATCGATCCGGCTCGGGAGCGCGAACTCGAGCCGCTCGTGGACCGAGCGAGGGAGACGGGCTGCGTGGTCACCGTCGGTCTGGGGCCTCGCTACCTCCACTCGACGGGCCAGCTCCACAAGGGCGGGCCGAACACCGTGCTCGCCCTCCAGGTCGTCGACGATCTTGGCGCTGAGCTCGAGATTCCCGGGCGCGAGTTCGGGTTCCGCCGGCTGATCTCCGCTCAGGCCGCAGGCGACCTCGACGCGATGGGCGAGCGCGGCCGTCGGGTGGCGCGCGTCAGACTGGACGACGTCCGATGAGAATGGTGCCCCTTCGCCGGCGGTTTCCAGCAAGTGACAAGTTGTCACAAGCCGACCGGCCGGCGTGCGCGGCCCTGCGAATCGACACCGAGACGGGGCCAGGCCGCGGCGTCCAAGTGACAAGTTGTCACAAGGTCGGCCGGGTCCGGTAGGGACGGCGCGATGCAGCTGGGGATGGTGGGACTGGGCCGGATGGGCTCCGGCATGACCGAACGTCTACGGCGCGAGGGTCACGACGTGAAGACGTTCGACCCGAACAAGGAGTCAACGGCCTCCTCGCTCGAAGAGCTCGCGGGGCAGCTCGACGCGCCGCGCGCGGTCTGGCTGATGATCCCGGCGGGAGAGATCACCGAGAAGACATTCCAGGAGCTGCTGGGGATCCTCGAATCCGACGACGTGATCGTCGACGGGGGGAATTCCTTCTTCCGCGACTCGAAACGCCGCCACGAGCAGGCCGCCCAGCGCGGGATCCACTTCATCGACGTCGGGGTGTCGGGCGGTGTGTGGGGGCTCGAGGTCGGCTTCTGCCTCATGGCCGGCGGCGACGAGGAACCGGTTCGCCGGCTCGAGCCGATCTTCGGCTCACTCGCGCCCAAGGAGGGCTACGCACGTGTCGGTCCCTCGGGTGCCGGCCACTTCGTGAAGATGGTGCACAACGGGATCGAATACGGCCTGATGCAGTCGTATGCCGAGGGTTTCGAGATCATGTACCACTCGGAGTACGACCTCGACCTCAGCGACATCGCGGGCATCTGGCGCAACGGGTCGGTCGTCCGTTCGTGGCTCCTCGAGCTTCTCTACTCCGCGCTCGAGGAGCACGGAGACGCGCTGGAAGACATCGCGGGCTACGTCGAGGACTCGGGCGAGGGGCGCTGGACGATCAGCGAGGCGATCAACGAGAACGTGCCGGCTCCGGTGATCGCCGCGTCCTTGTTCGCGCGCTTCGGCTCGCGCCAGGAGATCAACTTCGCGGCGAAGGTCGCCGCTGCGCTCCGCAACCAGTTCGGCGGCCACGCGGTCCGCGCGGTCGAGCGCGCGAAGGCGAGTCCGGACCCGCGCTGATGGCCGTCACCGAGGAGAATCCGCTCCTCGAAGGGCTGACCTTCCGCCGCAAGCCGGACCCGTGCGTGCTCGTGATCTTCGGCGCCTCCGGTGATCTCACTCGCAGGAAGCTGATGCCGGCGCTCTACGCCCTTGCCGTCCGCCGGATGCTGCCGGAGCGCTTCGCGATCGTCGGAGTCGCGCGCACGGAAGGTACCGACGACGATTTTCGGGAGCGGATGGAGGAGGCGGTGCGCGAGTTCGGCCGCGACGAGTTTCGCCAGGACATCTGGGACGAACTCGCTGCCGGGATGCGCTACGTGTCGACGGACTTCGCTCACGAGCAAGGGGAAGACCTCGCGTCGAAGGTGCTCAACGAGCTCGACGACGAGCGCGGAACCGAGGGGAATCGCGTGTACTACCTCGCCGTCCCGCCGGACGCGATCCAGACGCTCGTTCGCGAGCTCGGCGAGCGGCGGGCGACGAAGGGCTGGACTCGCCTGATCGTCGAGAAGCCGTTCGGCCGGGATCGCGAGTCCGCACGAGAGCTCAATGACGAGATCCACCAGTGGTTCTCCGAGGAGGAGGTCTTCCGGATCGACCACTACCTCGGCAAGGAGACCGTGCAGAACATGCTCGCCCTTCGCTTCGCGAACGGCATCTTCGAGCCGGTCTGGAACCGCCAGTTCATCGACCACGTCCAGATCACCGTTGCCGAGACGATCGGAATCGAAGGCCGGGCGGCGTTCTACAAGCAGTCGGGCGCGATTCGCGACATCTTCCAGAACCATCTGCTCCAGCTGGTGGCGCTGACCGCGATGGAGCCTCCGATCGACTTCACGGCCGACTCGGTGCGGAACGAGAAGGTGAAGGTGCTTCGCGCCATGCACACGCCCGGACCGAAGAGCGTCGTGCGTGGCCAGTATGGACGCGGCTTCGTGGAGGGCATCGAGGTGCCCGGCTATCGGGAGGAGGAGGGCGTCGCCAACGACTCGATGACGGAGACGTACGTGGCGGCCAAGCTGTACGTCGACAACTGGCGCTGGGCGGATACGCCCTTCTACGTGCGCACCGGCAAACGCCTCGCGCGACGCGAGACCAGCGTCGCGATCCAGTTCCATCGCGCGCCCGCACCCCCGTTCGCCGAGATCGCGGGCGAGGGCCTCCAGCCGAATTGGCTCGTGGTCCACGTTCAGCCGGACGAGGGAGTCTCGCTTCTGATCGGCGCGAAGGTTCCTGGCCAAGGTATGACGATCAGGCCCGTGCACATGGATTTCCTCTACGGCGGCGCCTTTCGCACCGAGCTCCCCGAGGCATATGAGCGGCTGATCCTGGAGGCGATGCTCGGCGATGCGACGCTGTTCACTCGGGCCGACGAGGTGGACGAGCAGTGGGCGATCGTCGACGCGATCGTCGCGGCCTGGGCTCGCGACAAGCCGGTCTTCCCGAATTACGAGGCCGGGACCTGGGGCCCGCACGGGGTCGACGAGCTGCTCGCCCGTGACGGCCGGACTTGGCGGAGACGGTGATCGCCCCGACGTCTCGGCCGCTTGTTTCAGACGAGCGCTGATGGCGGCTCCGACGCACGTCGACGAGTGGGCGGGGAGCGACGTCGCCGTCGCGGACATCGAACGTGAGCTGGCCGAGCTTCGCCGCCGGATCGCCGCCGGCGACCTGCTCACACGGGTCATGACCCATGTCGCCTGGGTCCCGCCGCAGTGGTACGAGGCCGCCCGCCAGACGTTGGCGGGCATGGCGGAGCGCCATCCCTCCCGCACGATCATCCTCGTTCCAGAGCCCGACGCCGATCGCGACGCGATCGACGCGGAGTTGACGCTCGAGTGCTTCGCGTATCCGGGTCTCGAGCGACATGTGTGCGCCGAGGTGATCGACCTCAAGCTGTGCGGCTCGCGCGGCCGTTCCAAGGCGCCGGCGAGCATCGTTCTGCCTCTCCTCGTCGCCGACCTGCCTGCGTTCCTGCGCTGGCGCGGGCTACCGCCGTTCCACGCAACGGAGTTCGACCGCATGATCGAGGTCGTCGACCGCCTGATCGTCGACAGCACGGAGTGGCCCGACCTCCCTGGGCCGTACGGCGAGCTCGCCGCGATCTTCGAGCGTGTAGCTGCGTCGGACATCGCATGGGCGCGCACCGAGCGGTGGCGGGCCCAGCTCGCGACCCTCGGGCCCGAGATCAAGGACGTCCGGAAGATCCGCGTGACCGGGACCGCAGCCCAGGCCCATCTGCTCGTCGGCTGGTTGCGCTCGCGCCTGGGACGAGACGACATCGAAGTCGAGCACGACCCGGCCGAGCGCCTCACGGGCGTCGAGATCGACGGGCGCCCGGCGCCCTTTCCGCCCGGCGATCCCCCGAAGCCGAGCGACGTTCTGTCAGAAGAGCTGGATCGCTACTCGCGCGACCCGGTCTACGAAGCAGCCGTCCAAGCTTCCGTTCGCTGAGAAGGTCGTGGTAGATTCGCCGCCGCGGCAGAGGGCGGCCCGGCCAATGCCGCCTCACGCAGTCGTCGGAGCGCGGAGGATTGCAGTGGGCCAGAGAATCGTGATCGAACTCGGGTCGGAGGAGGCGGCGTCCTCGCTCGCCAGGGCACTCGGCCCGCTCTTCGGCGAAGCGAACCTCGAGGGCACGGTTGTGATCCTGAGCGGAGAAGCTTCGGCCGAGCGGTTCGCGAGCGACGTTCTCGATGCGGTCAAGGCATGGCTCGACGCCTCCGACGTCGACTCCGTTCAGGTTCTGCTCGAGGGCCGGACCTACACGCTCGAGTCCAGTCATGGTCCAGAGGTTCCTGCATGACGCAGGACGGAGACGGCGGACGCACCTCAGCCTCAGCCGAGGAGGTCGCGCTCGAACGCCTCCTCCGGGTCACGGAGTCGCTCTACGAGCGGAGCAGCCAGCTACAGCACGCTCTGAACTCGCGCATCGTTATCGAGCAGGCCAAAGGAGTTCTCGCCGAACGGTTCGGCCTCTCGATCGACGAAGCGTTCGATCTTCTCCGTCGCGCTTCACGCTCGAATCGGATGAAGATCCACTCGTTGGCGACAAGCGTCGTCAGTCAGAACGGCACCCCCGAGGAGATCGCCCGGCAGCTCGGGGACCGCGCGTAGGCCGGCTAACTGCGGGGATCGGTTTCGATGGCGACCCGAGCCGGGTCGCCCGCCTTCTTCTGCACGACGTCGTACCCCTTCTCTCGGGACACGATCGTGTCGACGTCGTCGATTTCGTGACCGGGAACGATTGCGAACAACAGCGGGTTCGAGCGAATCTGCTCATACTCTGCGGCGGGCACCTGGATGCGGTCGGTGCAGTCGGCCATCCCGCACTCGCAGATCAGATCAAGCTGCTCGTCGACGACGGCAAACGTCTCGCCGATCGAGCGAATTCGCTCGTTCACCTCTCGAAAGACAGCCTCGTTCAGACCGATCCGGCGCTCGCGCTCGCTCATCTTCGCGCAGCCTAACTCGGATTGCCGAGGATTACGAAGAGGTGATTTTCGCGGCGGTCTCTGGCCGCTCTGCGCGCGGATCGGTTTGGGCCGCAATCTCGCCGGCGCGCCCCCGCTCCTCGACCACCACGTAGTCGTCGTGCTCGGCTACGACCTGTCTGTCACTGGGAGCAGCTGCCTGATGACCGGGAGCGTTGATGAAGTGAATCGCGTTCGCTCGAACCGCTTCGTACTCGTCGAACGTCAACCGGAGGATCTCGGTGCAGGTCAGTTCGGGACATTCGCAGAGGAAAGGCACCTTCGGCTGCATCCCCTGCGCGAGCGCAGACGCTTCGATCTGCTCGTTGGCCGCTCGGAAGGTTGCATTGTTGCGAGCAACACGCTCAGCCGTCAGGTCCGAAACCGAAGCCATCGTCGCAAGCGCTTTCCCTGCGCCCCAATGTCGAAACGTTTCCGAACGCGGTCAGCCGCGCGGAGGCACGATCACGAAACCGCCTGCCAGAACGGCAGCCTCGCGGCGGCGCAGCGCGACGCAGTCGACCGCGCCTGCGCGCGCTTCGCGGGCAACGGCCCGGAACCCGGCGTAGGCGGGCTTTGGGGTGCCGTCGGCCCAGAGCAGCCCGGACTGCCAACCGTTCAGCCGGCGCTCGTCGGTGAGCAGGAAGTTGAAGAACGCCCCCACAGCCGGCTGGCAGTAGGCCAGCCGGATCGAATCGACGAGCTGCTGCCGGTGGAGCTTCTCTGCCGGCACCGTGCGCGCCAGCTCCCGTCCGGTGTAGAGCGACCGCTTCTCGGACGAAAGCTTCGTCTCGAAGCCGTCCTCGAGATACCAGATCGTGGTCGTTCCGGTTCCCGGCAGCGGCTGGTCCGTGCCGCCGAAGGCGTCGGTCAAGACCGCCATCAGCTTGTCGTAATCGCCTTCGCCGATCGACCTCGTGCGCGGGTGGCGCGCGAACGGACTCTCTGCCGAGAAGTCCGGGTACGGATGGTGGCCGAAGTTGTCGACGATGGGGCGGGCCCGACCGCTCGCGCGATAGGCCTCGCCCATTCCCTTGATGAACGTTCCCGGCGAGTGGCCCTGGTTGGAAGCCGCGACAGGGTTGTCGTTGCCGCGCGGCGCCGTGTCGGACATCACGTTGACGCGTGGCCGGAAGGCGTGCAGGACGTCGTAACAGCGGGCGAGCAGCGCGGTGTACGCGGCGGGCGCGGCGCTCGTCCCGTCGCTCGCGTACTGCGGCTGCCAGAACTCGTTCGTGTTGACCTCGTTCCAGATCACGACGTCGTTCACGATCGGAAACCGGCTGATCGCACTGCGCACATAGGCGCAGTACCGGTTCGCCTGCTCAGGCGTGGTCGGCGCCTCGCGGGCTCGCCCAGCGACGGTGAGGACGACGCGGATTCCGAACGTCGAGCCCATCACCCGATTCAGTGTCACCACGTCCGTCTGGGAGAGATGCGTCTCCCCTTTCCGCCACGTGAGCGTGACTCGGAGCGCCCCGATGCCGAGGTCGCGGAGGACCGAAGCCGTCGGCCGCGGGTGCGCGGTCCACTTCAGCTCGTCGTCGACGATGCCGACCAGGAGCTTCGACGCACCGGCTGCAGGCGTCGCCCCGGCGAGCGAAACAGCCAAGAGGCCGGCCAACGGGAGCCACCTGCGAGCACGCATGGCGCGCAGCTACTTCCCGACGCGGAAGACGGGCTTCGCGACGACCACGCGGACCGGTTGCGACCAGCTCATCTGCTGAGCCCCGGTAGGCAGCGAGTAGCTGATCCCGCGGACGCGGAAGTACCACGTGCCCGGGGCGAGCGGGAGCACGGTCGAGGTCGAAACTGTCATCAGACCGAGGGCGCCGGTGCGGGAGTCGGCTTCGACCTTGAAGGGATACCGCCGCTTGCTCCACTGCACCTGATAGACGCTCGCCCCGATCGCCGGCGACCAGGCAACGAGCGGTGGGCCGTAGAAGCGGGCCACGCCGGTGGAGGCCGACACGAGCCGTCCGCGTGTCGAGAGCCCGGAGACGAACGGCCCCGCCGCGGAGGTGAGCGCAGGCTCGCTCATCTTCCCGAACCTGGCGACGCGACCCTCCGCGCACGCCTCCTGGGGCAGCTCGAGATCCCGGTAGAGGAGGTTGCCGCTCGTCCGGACGATGGGCTCGCCGGAGCCATGTGCGAGCTTGAGCGGTGTCGCGAGGTTGAACGAGTTTCCGGAGAGACCGGTGATCGTCACGTTCTCCTCGTTGCTCGAGTTCCCGACTTTGATCATGTCGCCGGGGCTGAAACCCGTCGGGTTGGCCACCGGAAGCGCGAGGTCGCCGATGGCGGTCCCGTTGCCGCCGACGCTGGTCGAGATCGCCTCGGGTGACTTGGCCTCGACCGGGACGACGGTCCAGTAGTAACCCCCGCTTGGCCATTCGGTGTCCCAGAGATCCACGGGCGCCCCGAGCTCGCCGCTCACCTTGATGAACTGGATTCCGCCTCCGCCGCTTTGACCCGGTTGGTCGCCCGAGCCGCTGGAGTCGCCGGAACCTCCGCCTGAGCCCGCGCTCGGATTCGCGGCAGGCAAGCTGGTCGTCGGAGTCGCCGCCGGGAGCGACTCGTTCGCGGTCACGACGTCGAAGTCGTAGCTGAAGCTGTTGCCCGGGTCGCCGTCGGCCAGATACGTGGAGCGGCTGGCCACGAGAGCGGATGTGCTGCGCGGAAGGGCAAGCGGACCGAATGGGCGTGGTGCATATGCCGGGCTCCCCACGATCCCGCCCGTGAAGACCGTGTTCACGCAGTCGCTGTCGGTGAAGACGTACACGCGATAGAGCTCGGAACGTGCGCCAGAGAACGCCTGGTTGCCGCCGTAGGCGAATCCCGGCATCAAGCGGTTGGCGTCCGGTGACGCGCTCCCCGTCGAGACGACGTCAGAGACTGCGGCGAGCGGTTCGAGCGGAGCCACCGCAAACGGCGGGTTGACCGACTGATAGACGGGGCTCCAGGGACCGTGAGTGACAGCGGGCAGCCCGTTCGTCCTGGCGTTCAGGTCGCTACGCAGCGCGCGGATCCGCCACTTCACGCTGCCGATCCAGGAGGGTCCCTGATGGAAGGTGTAGAACTCGCGCTCGTCGAGGACGTTCGTGTAGACGACGACGAACTTCGGCACGTCGACGAGCCAGACCTCGTAGGCAGTCGCCCCCTCGATGGGCGTCCAGCGGATGAGTCCCGGGTAGCTCGCCATGGGCCGCGGGACGTTCGGCGCGCGCATGTTGAAGCCGAATGGCTTGCTCCAAGGCGTCGCGCGATTTCCGACGATCCCGCGCGCGCGCGCGTAGAGGGAGTACGGCTGGCCCGTGATCCATGGCAGCGTGACCGGGACCGCCACAACCGGGCTCGGCAGAGCGTTGTCGCTGTAGACGACCCCGCTGTCGCGGAAGGTGTTCGAGGTGGAGAGCTGGAACTCGTACCGCTTCGCGCCCGGGACGGGCCGCCACGCGAAGGACGGTGTTCGCGCGTACGTGCGGGCCGTCGGCTCGTCGGAGCGGAAGAGGAAGGCCCGCAGGTTCGTCGGAGCTGCAAGGCGCGAGGACGCGTGGACGGTTGCAGCCGCCGACGGAACGAGCACGCAGGCGAGCACCGCAGCCGCAGTCAGACGTACCAAGACGAGCATGGCCACAAGAGGTTTCGGCAGTCGCCGGGGAGCCGCCGTCCCTCGAACGAGGGATGGCCTACGCCCTTATCGGCCCGCGTCCGCCTATGTGCCGAGCTGGGATTCGAGCAGCTCGCCCGCGGCGAGCACGAGGGCGTCAGCCCCCGTTCGGCCGACCAGCTGCACGGACGCGGGCAACCCTTCCTCCGCAGGGCCACACGGCAACGCGAGCGCCGGCCACCCCAGCGCGTTGAATGGGAAGGTGAAGGAGACCAGGCGCTCGCGCACGTCCAAGTCGCCGATCCCGCCAGCACCGACCGGCGGAGCGACGCAGGGGAGCGTCGGCGTCAACAGGAGATCGCACCCCGCCAACACCTCCTCAGCATGCTCTCGGTACTCAGTCCGCGCTCGCTCGGCCTCGGCCGCCTCCGCATCCGAGACGGCGAGGCAACGTTCGACCTTGATCCGTACGTCCTCGCCGTAGGCGTCGGCATGCTCGGCGAAGAGGTCGCGATGGACGTTTGCCACCTCCGCCATGAACGCTCGGCCGATCGGCTCGGCGCCCGAGAGCACGAGCTCGCGGCGGCGGGGGAAGCGTGCCGCCGCCTCCGCAACACGCGCCCGGACCAACGGGTCGGCGCGTTCCAGCCACGCGACCCCGACCTCCACCTCTTCGAGCGAATCGAGCTGGCCGCGCTCGAAGTCGGCGGCGAGGACGCTGAGCATGTCGACGCAGCTGCGGACGTCGCCTCCCATCGGCCCCACGTGGTCGAACGTCGGGGCGAGCGGCCAGCAGCCGTCGATCGACACGAGGTCGAAGGTCGGCTTGAAACCGACGACGCCGCAGCAGGCTGCGGGGATCCGGACCGAGCCGCCGGAGTCGGTCCCGAGCGCGGCGTTCGCCATGCCTGCCACCAATGCCGCCGCCGAGCCGCCGCTGGATCCTCCCGCCACCCGGCCGGGCGCACGCGGATTCGGGACTGTCCCGAAGTGGGGGTTCTCCGAGGT
>JBKOXM010000042.1:0-3356 GCA_046724925.1 Actinomycetota bacterium
CGCCTCGCTCTGCGTGTAGCGCGTAAGTGTCTCCCACGCCTGCTCGCGGGTCACCTCCATCCGGCCGACTAGCATACTCTCCGCTTTTCGTACTACTGTCCGAGGCCGGGTCTATTTTTATGCCTGAAACTCTCGTCACCGACGCCCTGGTGGAAGCCTTCGTCATCGAAGGCGGCCGGCCTCTGAACGGCACGATCCGCGCCGCCGGCAACAAGAACGCGGCCTTGCCGATCGTGGCGGCGTGCCTGCTCACCGAAGAGCCCGTGCTGCTCACGAACGTGCCGACGATCAGGGACGTCGAGACGATGCTTGCGCTCGTTGCCGACCTCGGCGTTGACGTCGAGCACGCCGGAGTGGGGGAGGTTCGCCTCCACGCGGGCGGACTGTCGAAGCGCGAGTTGGACGAGGAGCTCTGTAGCCGGATCCGCGCGTCAATCCTCCTCGCCGGGCCATTGCTCGCCCGCGAAGGCGAAGCGATCGTGCCTCCTCCCGGAGGTGACGTCATCGGGCGCCGGCGACTCGACACCCACATTCATGCGCTCTCCCAGCTCGGCGCGGACATCCACGTGAATCGTCGTTACACCATGCGCGCGGAGCGCCTGCGCGGCGCGTTCATCTTCCTCGACGAAGCCTCCGTGACCGGAACGGAGAACGTCCTCATGGCGGCCGTGCTGGCCGAAGGGGAGACCGTGATCACCAACGCCGCGAGCGAGCCGCACGTGCAGGATCTGTGCCGCTTCCTCGTCTCGCTCGGCGCCGAGATCGAGGGCATCGGCTCGAACGTCCTCCGGGTCCGCGGCGTCGACCGGCTCCGCGGAGGGGAGTGGCGGATCTGCCCGGATCACATCGAGGTCGCGAGCTTCATCGGCCTCGCGGCCGTGACGGACGGCGACATCCTGATCGAGGACGTCGTCCCCGAGCACATGTCTGCGATCTGGCCGGGCTTCGACCGGCTCGGCGTCACCTGGGACATGAGCGAACATTCCGTTCGCATGCCGGGAGGACAGGAGCTCGTGGTCAAGGACGACATCGGCTCCCAGATTCCCAAGATCGAAGACGGCCCGTGGCCAGCGTTCCCGGCCGATCTCACGTCGATTGCACTTGCGGTCGCGACCCAGGCGCAGGGGACGGTCCTGATCTTCGAGAAGATGTTCGAGAACCGCCTCTTCTTCGTGGACAAGCTGGTTGGGATGGGGGCCCGCATCATCCTTTGCGATCCGCATCGTGCCGTCGTGAGCGGCCCCAGCCGGCTGTACGGGGAACGGCTCGAGAGCCCGGACATCCGCGCGGGCATGGCGATGCTGATCGCGAGCCTCTGCGCGGAGGGGACGTCGATGATCGGCAACGCCGGCCAGATCGACCGGGGCTACGAGCGGATCGACGAGCGGCTGCGGGCGCTCGGCGCGAGCATCGAGCGCGTGGATTCCGCGTGAGCAAGCGGGTCGTTCACACCGAAAAGGCGCCAGCTCCTTTTCAGGGGGCGCCGTACTCCCAGGGCATCGTGCACGGCGACCTTGTGTTCGTAGCGGGGCAGGTCGGACTCGATCCAGAGACGAATCAGGTCGTCGGGGGCGGCATCGAGGCGCAGACCGAGCAGGCAATGAAGAACATCTCCGCCGTCCTGGAAGCAGCCGGCTCGAGCCTGTCTAACGTCCTCAAGACATCGATCTTCCTCGTCGACTTCGACGACTTCCCCGCTATGAACGAGGTCTACGCGCGCTTCGTGGGCCCGGATTTCCCTGCACGGGCGACGGTGCAGATCGCGGGCCTCCCGATGGGAGCGCTCGTCGAGATCGAAGCGGTCGCGCACACGTAGAGATCAGGGGCGGAGGCGGACCGCGCCGCCCACGCGGTAGAGGACCAGGTGGGCCTCGTCGCTTCGGGCGACCGGCCGACCCACGAGCGGGTACGCGTCGTTGGTCAGGACGTAGTCAAGGGCAAGCGGGCGCCCCGCCTCCGGTCCGCTTCCGAGAAGGAGAACGTTGCCTCGGAGAGCGAGGAGTCGTGAGGGAAGTCCTTTCGTGATCGGTTTGTCGACGTGGTAGATGGCTCGAACGCTCTCGTTGAAGAACTGGGCCTCCAGGACGGCGAAGGCCTCGCGCTCGCCTGTGCCGCCACTGCCGGTCCAGATCGCGCCCACGTCCGCGTCGGGGCCGACGGCCTCGTCCACCCACGTTGGGGGGGATCCCTCCTGATAGGCGGCGGCGCGCCGTGAGACGGACGCGTCCGCGGTCGCCACGATCAGCGTGACGATCCAGAGGTTGCAGAGAACGGCCATCCCGATGAAGCCGCTCCTTTGCGGGCCCGTTCGGAGAAAAAGGAGGACGAGAGACCCGGTCAGGGCGAGAATCACGACGACCAGGAGCGCATCGACCCCCAAGATCGGCCGCAGCAGGGCCCAGGGCACGAGTCCCGGCGTGCTCGACGAGACTCCCCATTCTCGCTTGTTGAGGAGCGTCGCGTACGGAAGCGCAGCCGGCAAGAGGAAGGCGAGCCCCGCGGCGGCTGCCGTCCACCTGCGCGGACGGGGGAGCCCCTGCTGGAGCCAGAACAGCAATGCGATGAGCAAAAGCGGCATGACGTAGAAGACGTACCGTTCGAAGACGTGCGGGAGCGGTCGCGGTTGCGTCGCGTACACCGCTCCCAGCAACATGAAGCACGCGAAGAGGGGCAGCGAGAGGGCAACGAAGATGTGGCTCGCCCGGGAGGAAGCGGGCTGGCCCAGGACCAAGGCGACGACGAGCACGAAGGCGGCGAATGGAACGACCCCGACGGCGAGGTCGAGCTCGGCGAGCTGGTAGAGGAGCCAGCGCGGAGTCTCCAGCAGGCGCACGTTGCCCAGCAGCTGCTCGTGCCCGCCCAGCAGGACGGCCGGGGGGCGTCCAGCGGCCAGGGGCGCAGTCGCGACGATGATCGCTCCGCCGAGGACGGCGAGCCAGGTGAAACGGTAGTTCCGGAGCGCCGGCAAAAGCCCCCCCGGAAAGGGCCGACGCTGCTCGGGGCGACCCTCGAGGATGGCGAGCAGGATGATTGCGGACAGATAGGCGGGCAGGAGGACGACCATCTCGGCACGCGTGAGGAAGCTCACGGCGATCAGCCCGAGCGCGGCCGCTTGACGGCCGGCGGAGGGTCGCTCCAGCGCCCGCACGAAGGCGAGGGCGGCGGTCAAAAGGATCGGATAGGCCAGGTTCTCGGTCATCACCTTCGTCGTGTAGACCATGGAGGGGACGAGGAGGACCAGCACGGCTGCGAGGAACGCCAGCCGCCGGTCGAGAAGCCTCCGCGCCAGGAAGTAGGCGGGAAGGGCGGCGAGCGACATGAGCACGCAGTTGAGCGCCCTAATGACCATGTAGGCC
>JBKOXM010000019.1:0-7672 GCA_046724925.1 Actinomycetota bacterium
GCACCGAGCACATGTTCTTCGGCGACGTGCGCCTGCCGCTCGTCCAGGCGATGATCATGGCGCGCGACGAACAGGGCCGCCGCGAGGCGCTCGACAAGCTCCTGCCGATGCAGCAGGAGGACTTCGAGGGGATCTTCGAGGCGATGGCCGGTCTGCCGGTGACGATCCGGCTGCTGGATCCGCCGCTGCACGAGTTCCTGCCTTCGCCGGCGGACGCGCCGGAGGAGATGCGCGACCGGTTCCGGTCGCTCCAGGAGGCCAACCCGTTGCTGGGGACGCGCGGGTGCCGGCTGGGCCTTCAGTTCCCGGAGATCTACGAGATGCAGGTGCGCGCCATCATTCGCGCGGCGAACGCCGTCCAGGAGCGGACCGGCGACGCACCGCTCGTCGAGATCATGCATCCGCTCGTCGGTTTCGCCGAAGAGCTCCGGCGCCTGCGCGAGCTGACAGAGCGGGTGGCGGAGGAGGAGAAAGCCGGCGAGTACCTGTGCGGAACGATGATCGAGCTCCCGCGCGCGTGTATCCGTGCGGACGAGATCGCCGAGCACGCGGATTTCTTCTCCTTCGGGACGAACGACCTGACGCAGACGGCGCTCGGCTTCTCACGCGACGACGCAGAGGGGAAGTTCCTGACGCACTATCTCCATGACGGCGTGCTCGAGCGCAACCCCTTCGAGACGCTCGACCAGAGCGGGGTGGGGGACCTGATGCGGATTGCGGTCGAGCGCGGGCGATCAGTGAAGAGGGAGATCAAGCTCGGGATCTGCGGTGAGCACGGCGGTGAGCCCGCGAGCGTCGCCTTCTGCCACGAGCTCGGCCTGAACTACGTGAGCTGCTCGCCGTACCGGGTCCCGCTCGCACGCCTGGCCGCCGCCCAAGCGGCGCTGAAGGAGAGCGGGGTCGAAGCCGCCGTGGCCGGCGGTTGACCGGAACTCGGATCCGGAGGGACAATCGCACGGTACTCAAAGGAGGTTCTCTGTGGCAGGCATGAACTGGGAGCGGTGGGGTCGCGCGAGCGGCCTCGGGGCCGTTGTCCTCTTCATCGTCGCGTTCCTCGTCCTGGGCGAAGCCCCGAAGGTCGACGACTCGGCGGCGAAGATCGCGTCGTTCTACACCGACGAGCGTGGAAGCGCGCTGACGGCGATGGTCGTCTACGGCTTCACGCTTCTTTTGGCGCTGTGGTTCATCGGTACGGTCGCGAACATTCTTCGCGAAGCGGGCGAGGGACGGGCAGGAGCGACCTCGGTCGCGATGGGCGTGACGTTCGTCGGGCTCCAGGCGGCAACGATTGCGATCACCGGAGCGCTCGCTCACTCGCTCGCCGGAGAAGGTGACGTGGGAGTCGTCCGGGCGATGAACACGGTGAACTGGTCGTTCGACACGGTCAGCGCGTTCCCGCTCGCAGGCTTCATCCTCGCCGTGTCGGTAGGCCTGTGGCGGTCCGCCACCTTGCCGAGCTGGTTCATCTGGCCGGGCGTCGTCGCGGCGGGGTTCGTTGTCCTTCACGGCACGAACTGGGCGAAGAGCGGGTTCTGGTCGCAGACGGGCGACTACATCTTCATTTCGATGATCGCCGGTCTGGCGTGGCTCGCCCTCACAAGTGTCCTGCTCTACCTGCGGGCGCCGGCCGCGCAGCCGGCGCCGGAGCGCGTCACGGCGGCCCCGGCGCCGTGAGCGACCCCTTCGACGACCTGACGGAGACCCAACTCGCCGAGCCGGGGGTCGTCGAAGGAAAGATGTTCGGCATGCGCGTGCTCAAGATCGGCACCAAGGTCTTCGGGCGTTCGAGCCGATGGCCGGCCGCGCGATGAAGGAGTGGATCCTCGTCACGGATCCGACCGTCGACGGAAAGGCGCTGGCCGACGAGGCTCGCGCCTTCGTCGGCGGCTAGCTCGGCACCGCAGCTAGGCTCGAAGCGCATGCGCGAGCGCTCGGAGCCTGCCGCCGTCGCGCTCGCGGTCTTCAGCGCGGGCGCAGCAGTGCTCGCGATGGAGATCGCGGCGAGCCGTGTGCTGGCGCCGTTCTTCGGGAACTCCCTCTACGTTTGGGGCGCCCTGATCGGCGTCGTCCTGACCGCACTGGCGATCGGCTACTGGGCCGGCGGCGCACTTGCCGACAGAATCCCGCGACTCAGCGTTCTGCTGGGAGCTCTCGCGGTCGGTGCGTGCGCTGTGCTCGCAGTGCCCATCTTCGACGACTCGATTCTGGACGCCGTCGTCTCCTGGGACCCTGGCCCTCGGGCGAATCCGGTCGTCGCCACGATCGCCCTGTTCGGCCTTCCGAGCACGGTGCTGGCGATGGTCACGCCGATCGCGGTCCGACTGAGCGTCGATGCCGTCACCCGGGTTGGCAGTACTGCCGGCCGGCTCTTCGCGATCTCGACCGCAGGAAGCATCTTCGGCACGTTCGCGACCGCCTTCTGGTTGATCCCCGAGTTCGGGACCGACCAGCTGCTCGGATTCGTCGCGGCCGTGCTCTTCCTCGCTGCAACCCTCATCGCGGCCGCGCAGTGGCGTCCGATCACGGCAGTTGCCGGGCTCGCCGCAACCGTCGCCGCGGGGATCGCGGCCTTCGCGCTCGCGCCGGCCTCGTCCGGCATCGTCCTTTCGGCCGAGTCCGTCCAGAACTGGTCTCCGGTCTATCGCTCCGGCGGCGGCGTCCGCGAGCAGGCCCCGCCGTCGCCCGAGGGCGGCTTCAAGCTCGTCTACCGCAAGGACACCGCCTATCACCGCCTCGCGGTGATGGACGACTCCGACTCGCGCTACCTCCGCTTCTCGAGCTCGTTCCAAAGCGGGATGTGGCTTCGCAAGCGGTTCGCTACCCGCTTTCGCTACACCGACTACTTCGACCTCGGTTTCGCCTACAACCCGCGCGCGCGCAGCATCCTCTTCATCGGCCTCGGGGGTGGGTCGGCTCCGAAACGGGTCTGGCGGGACTTCCCGCAGATGCGGATCCAAGTCGCCGAGCTCGACCCCGAGGTCGTGAACGTGGCCTACCGCTTCTTCGACCTCCCGCGCAGCCCGCGTCTGAGCGTCGACGTGCAGGACGGGCGGCGCTTCCTGGCGGGTGACGATCGTCGCTGGGACATCATCGCGCTCGACGCGTTCTATGCGGATTCGGTTCCATTCCACCTGACGACGCGCGAGTTCCTAGACCTCGTTCACCAGCGGCTCAATCCCGGTGGCGTGGTGGTGGTGAATGCGATCGGCGCCGTGCGAGGGCCCGACTCCAAGCTCTTCCGAGCTTTCTACCGAACGCATCGCTCGGTCTTCCCGACGGTCGCAGTTCATCCGGTGTTCCTGGGAGGCGACCGCGCGGCGGACGACGTCCGCAACATCGCGATCGTGTCGACAGACCGGCCCCAGCCGGAGGAGGGGTTTCTGCTCACCCGTTGGCGCAGAGTGCGGACGTCCAGTGCTCCTTCGCTCGCTCGTCCGATCCGCGACCGGTGGAATGCGCTGATCCCGATCGCGGACGTGCCGACGCTGACGGACGATTACGCGCCGACCGACGCTCTCCTGCTCGACTAGACCGGGCCGCCGACGGCCCAGTACGCCACGAGGATGCTCGCCACGCCGACCGCAAGAACGCCGGCTATCCCGAGGAGACCCGGCCGGCCGTAGACGGCGTGCGTGCGGCCGAACCTCGAGAGCGCAAGCGCCGCGAGCGCACCACCGACGAGTCCGCCGAGATGTCCTCCGATCGAGATGCCCGGCACTGCCAGCGTGAAGATGAGGTTGATCACGACGATCCCGAGCGCGCCGCCGCCGAGCACGTAGTTCCGCTGCCGTTCGAAGACGACGGCTGCACCGAGGATGCCGAAGAGCGCTCCCGAGGCGCCGACGGTTCGGACGAACGAGTCGCTCAAGAGCAGCGCGCCGGCCGAGCCCGCGAGCCCCGAGACGAGGTACAAGAGCAGGTAGCGGCTCCGTCCGAGCGCTTCCTCGACGGGTGATCCGATCCACCAGAGGAAGAGCATGTTCATCGCGAGATGGAGCACGTTCGCGTGCAGGAACATCGCCGTGAACAGTCGCCACCACTCGCCGTCGGCGACGAGGGCACCCACGAGGGAGCCTTTGAAGTACACCTCGCCTCGCGGATCGTTGATCGTCCCGACTCCGATCGAGGCGAGGTAGACGGCCACGTTGATCCCGATCAGGACCTTCGTGACCAGTGCGCCGGTCCCCTCCGACGCCGCTCGCCTCACGCCCTGGGTGACCTTGGCCGTCCCTTGCGGCTGACCGGCGTGCTCGGGGCAGCGGATTCCTACCGGCGCGAACACCATGCAGTCCGGGCAGAGGCCCCTTCCACACTCGGAGCACGAGACTCCGGTCTCACGCTCGGGATGCCGGTAGCACGTCATGGGCTCGGCCTCGACGGTCATGGCGAGTAGCGTATCGGCGTGCGCGTCCACGTCGCCTTCACGCCGGCGGACGCGCTGCATCCACCCAATTTCCCTCCACCTTCGCTGGCGATTGTCGTCGACGTGATGCGCGCGACGTCCACGATCGCCCAGGCGTTGGCGAGCGGTTTTCCGCGCGTCTACTGCTGCGCGACTCCTGAAGACGCGCGCGCGCTTCGTGAGAGCCTCGGCGAGGGCCTGCTCGGCGGCGAGCGCCAGGCGGTGAAGATCGAGGGCTTCGACGTCGGCGCGTCACCTCGCGAATTCCTCGAACCGCGTTCAGAGCCGTTGATTTTCTCGACGACGAACGGAACCCAGGCGGTGCTGACCGCGGCGGCCGCATGCGACGAGATCCTGTTGGGGAGCCTGCTGAACCTGGATACCCTCGTGCGCGCGGCACGCGCGGCCAGGCAAGACGTCGTGATCGTCTGCGCGGGCTTCCAGGGGTCGTTCGCGCTCGACGACGCGTACTGCGCCGGCCGGATCGTGCAGCTCCTGGGTGCCGATCGCTCCGACGCGGCGATCGCGTCCGAGATCGTCGCCCAGACGTTCGCGACGCCGCTGAACGCGCTGCAGGCCCGGACATACGGGCCGCCCGGACTGGAGGAGGACCTGGCCTGGTGCGCGCAGGAGAGCATCCTCGACGTGGTTCCGAGAGTGGCTCGAATGGTCGGGCCGGCAGCGGAGATCGCGGCGTAGACTGGTTCCACGGGCTAGCGCCAGACCTCGCTTGCTCTCGACATCGTCGAGTAGCCGCCGAAAGTCCAGGACGCTTACGCGATGGACTTTCGGCGGAGACAAACCTCTGATGCCGCGCTGGCCTCGCCCGACGAGTCGTAAACTTCAAGGACAGGGCTAGCGCCAGACCTCGCTGGCTCTCGACATCGTCGAGGCACGGCGCTAGCCCTACTTGTCCAGCGCGGTCGCTCCCTAAGATCGATTGGTTTGGACGAGTTCCGGATTCTCGGACCGCTCGAGGTCCTGGTGGACGGCAAGCCGCTTCGGATCGCCGCCGCGAAGCCACGAGCGCTTCTGGCGCTCCTTCTTCTGAACCGAAATCGCGCGGTGCCGACAGAGCGGCTCGTCGACGAGCTCTGGGGCGAGGCCGCGCCGGCCGGCGCCACGAAGACGCTCCAGGTCTACGTGTCGCAACTGCGGAAGGCGCTGGGGCCCGACCGGCTCGTCACGCGTCCGCCCGGATACCAGCTGCGCGTGGCCGAGGGCGAGCTCGACCTCGACCGTTTCGAGGCGCTCGTGGCCACCGGGCGGGAGGCGTTGGCGGCGGGAAATCCGAAGCAGGCGGCGGTTAGCCTTCGTGAAGCGCTCGACCTGTGGCGCGGACCGGCGCTGCGCGAGTTTCGCTCCGAGCCGTTCGCCGCGCTAGCGGCGGGCCGGCTCGAAGACGTCCGCCTCGGTGCGCTCGAAGACCGGCTCCAGGCGGAGCTCGACGGTGGCGCGACCGCCGATGTGATTCCCGAGCTCGAGGACCTCATCGCTGCAGAGCCGTTGCGCGAACGGCCGCGCGAGCTCTTGATGCTGGCCTTCTACCGCTCAGGCCGCCAGGCGGACGCTCTTGATCTCTTCCGGCGAACCAGGGAGCTGTACGTGAACGAGCTCGGCATCGAGCCTGGGCCGGGACTCCGTGAGCTCGAGCAAGCCGTCCTCCGCCAGGACTCGGAGCTTCGACTGCCCGGGCGGCCTGCGGCCACCCGGGCACCGGAGCAGCCGGCCCCGGCTCCACGTCGTCGTGTGTGGCTCGTGCTCGCGGCGGCGCTCGGTGCCGTCCTCGTCGGAGCCGTGGCGGCGACCGTACTCGTCCGCGACGACGGGAAGGGGACTCCGCGACGGGCCGATCCTGAGGCACGCGTGTTCGTGCAGAAGCTCGAGAACTTCCTCGCGCAGTCTCAGACGGGCCGGGAGGCGGTGAGGCGCGCGGTCGCAGGCGCAGTAAGCTGCCGCCTCTCGCCGGCGTCCGCGGAGGCTCGGCTCGACAGCGTCCAGCGGAACCGGCAGAGCATCCTCCAGCAGTTGGCAGCCCTCCGCGTTCCGCCCGGCAAAGCTCCGTTGAAAGCCTCGGACCTTCTCCAGAAGGCGATCGCCGCCTCACTGGCCGCCGACGGTGCCTATCGAGACTGGCTCCGCGCGCGGCGGGGCTGCCACAGCGGCGAGCCTCTACCCGCCGCCGCCCGACGAGCCGGTGCGAGCGCCAGGACGCTGAAGCGCGAGTTCGTTGCCGTGTTCAACCCGCTCGCCCGACGCTTCCACCAGCGGGTCTGGACGGCCAACGAGTTCTAACCGCCGAGCCGGCGAGCGACGTCCGACATCCGAGTGAAGGTGAGCCGCCGCGAGCCGACAACGAAGAGTCCCGGCGGTTCGAGCTGCGCATGCGCGCGTCCAGCTGTATCGATCGTGGCCGTCGCGCCGTCGCTCAAGCGGCGCAACGTGACAGTCTGGCCGGAAGCGGTCACGAGGATGTCGCCCTGGAGATCCTCGAGGGCCACCGCACGCGGAGCGGCTAACCGCACGACGAGCCGGCCGGAATCCGTATCGTACACCTCAACGGCGTCGGACGTCCGAACGGCGAGGCGGTTGCCGGAGAGCGCGGCTGAATCCCCCTTCACCGGGAGGTCGCGCAGCGTCGTGCCGGCGCTGGTGAGCAGCCTCACGCCCGTCTCCGTGCGAACCGCGATCCGCCCATCGTCTACTGCGAGCAGTGCGAGCGAGCTGTCTGCCGTCACGACCGGGGTGCAGGCCCGCGGCTGTCGGCGATCGAATGGGCACGGCCCTATGCCGCCGATTCGGTAGACCGTTGCCTTCACGACGTCAAAGCTCTTGCGCCCGGGCGGACAGGCGTCTTCGCCTTCCTGGTAGGGGCTGCAGTGCCGTTCGATCGAGAAGGCGATTAGCGGGCCGTCGCCGGCGAGTCCGTCGATGTATTCGCCGTAACCGGCGTCGCCCACGGTGAATGCACTTGCGATCTCGACGACGGCTGGACGCCCGAGCGTCCCTGAGAGCAGGTATTGCTCCAGATTGTTGCCACCGGCCGTGTGCACCCACGCCGCCCGCGTCCCGGCCAGGGTGAGGAACGGAAGACCCTCGCGGTTGCTGATGTCGGCACAGGGCGAAGGGAGGCCGAAGCGTTCGACGGATCTCCTGCCGGGCGTCCAGATCGCAACGTGGTCGCAGTCGGTCGCGGTGGATCCCGCGATGAACGCCACACGCCGCCCGTCGGCCGCGATGTGGAAGAGCGCCGCTCGCGCCGTGAGCGTG
>JBKOXM010000170.1:0-2980 GCA_046724925.1 Actinomycetota bacterium
GTACATGTACGAGGACGACACGCCGCCCGCCGAGCGGCGTGCACAGGCGCTCTCGCTCGATCGCGACCTCCTCCGCGAGCTGCTGGGCCAGGAAGAGCTACGCGACCTCCTCGATCAGGACGCTGTCGTGGAGGTCGAGCGCCAGCTGCGCGGCGAGGCGCGGAACCCGGACGAGCTTCACGACCAGTTGCGGCGGCGGGGCGACCTGCGGGCCGGCGAGTACGACGAGGCGTTCGCCGCGATCCTGCTCGCCGAGCGCCGCGCAATCACCGCCAAGATTTCGGGCGAGGAGAGGCTGGTCGCCGCCGAGGATGCCGGCCGGTATCGGGACGCACTCGGCGCGATGCCTCCCGGCGGCCTCCCGGACGCGTTTCTCGAGACGGTGGACGAGCCCCTGCGGTCGCTGGTTCACCGCTACGCGCGCACGCGCGGCCCGTTCACGACCGCAGAAGCGAACGAGCACTTTGGCCGCGACGTCGAGCACGAGCTGCTGGCGCTCGAGCGGGAGGAGAAGCTCGTGCGCGGCGAGCTCCGGCCGGGCGGTACCGAGCGCGAGTGGTGCGATCCCGACGTCCTTCGCCGCTTGCGGCGCGCGTCGCTCGCTGCGTTGCGGAAGGAGGTCGAGCCTGCCGAGCAGGCCGCGCTCGGGCGCTTCCTGCCCAGCTGGCAGGGGATCGACCGGCGCGCTTCGCTGCGCGAAGCGCTCGTTCCCTTGCAGGGCCTGTCGCTCCCGGTCTCGATGTGGGAGTCGCAGCTGCTGCCGAGACGAGTCCCCGGCTATCAGCCACTCCAGCTCGACCAGCTCTGCGCGTCGGGCGAGGTCGTTTGGGTCGGAGCGGGCCTCGACCGCGTCGCGCTCTACTTTCGCGAGGATGCCTCGCTGCTGCCGCGTCCCTCGGCTGCCCCGGCGCCTGAGGATGAGGCCGCCGATCGGATCCGCGAAGTCCTGGGCCGGGGAGCGCAGTACTGGTACGACCTCGTCGACGCCGCCGGCCTCGAGCCCGAGACGCTCTTGCCCGGATTGTGGGAGCTCGTCTGGGCGGGCGAGGTTCGGAACGACGCCTGGACGCCGCTCCGTGCCGGGCGCCGCTACCAGTCTCCCAGGAGAAGCGAACGGCGGCCCCGTCGTTTCTCGCGTCGCCGGGCCGGCGAGGTGACCGCGACGCAAGGACGGTGGTCGCTGACCGAAGGGCTGTTCGCCGAGCAACCGGACCGCCGCGCCTTGGCCGAGCTTGTGCTCGAACGGCAAGGGATCGTGACCCGTGACGGCGTTCGTGCGGAGGGGATCGCCGGCGGCTACGGGGCGGTCTACGGCGAGCTGCGTGCGCTCGAGACGCTCGGCGTCTGCCGCCGCGGCTACTTCGTGGAGGGCCTCGGCGGGGCGCAGTTCGCGATTCCTGGAGCCGTCGAGCGTCTACGCGAGCTGCGGACGGCGGACGAGGACGACGTCGAGGCGCTGGTTCTTGCTGCCGCCGACCCCGCGCAGCCGTACGGAGCGGCGCTTCCCTGGCCGAAGCGAGCGGGCGCGCGAGCGGCCCGCGTCGCGGGCGCCCACGTCGTGCTCCTGGGAGGCGAGGCAGCGTTGTTCGTGGAGCGCGGAGGGCGGTCGCTTGTGCCGCTTCGCGAGCCCGAGGAATCCTGGCTCCGGCCCGCGCTGGAAGCGCTCGTCGAGCATGTGCGTCGCAGCGGCATGAAGCGACTGGCGGTGGAGCGGTTCGACGGCGATCCTGTCGGCGAGAGCGAGATCATGCCGCTGTTGCTCGAGGCCGGCTTCTTAGCTGGCCCGCGACGGGCCGTGCTGCGACCGTAAGCGGCCGCAGGACGGCTGAGTTCGAACGGGTCGACCGGTCAGTTCAGACGGCCGCACCGGCAGAGCCGATGCGACCTGATAGCGGCACCGCAAGCGGTGCCGCTGCGGCCCGCGCCGCGCAGTGCTACGGCCGTAGCGCGCCTCCGGTCTGGAGGTCACTCCTCGTCCGGAGGGCGGCCGTGCCGGGCGACGGCGCGCGTCGCAATCGCGCCGCGGACGTTGAACGCTCCTTCGACCTCGCAGAAGACGGGCGAGCAGCTTGCGACCACCTCCTCGAGGATCGTGTTCACCGCTTCCTCCTGGAGGATCGCCCGGCTCCGGAAGCCTGTGAGGAAGTCGCGCAGCGAGCGTTGCTCGAGTAGGCGCTCGCCCGGTACGTACCGGATTGTGATCGTGCCGAAGTCGGGCGCGTCGGTCAGCGGGCAGATCGACGTGAACTCGGGAAACACGAGTTCGACACGGTAGGGCCGTCCGGCGAAGCGGTTCGCGATCGTCTCAATCAACGCGGAGTGGCCGTCGTGCTCATGACTCCATTCTCCCACCGCCTGCGGCGTCGGGAGAACGCCCCACTCGGGGGATGAGAAAGATTCGCGCCCAGCCGATTCTTCGCCTCATAGGCGTTGCGGCACGCCGGACCGACGGAGAAGGCAGATGGACCCGACGCAGATCCGAATCTTTCTGATGATGGCCCTGGTCAGCCTGGTCTTCGCCACCCAAGCGGCGGCGCACGGCGGCCTCGCGCTCACGCTGCCGTAGCGCCATGCGCTATCTCCTCGCGGCGGTGGCCGCTCTACTCGTCGTCAGCGGCGCCCAAGCCCGCACTTCCACGCTGCCGGCCTGCACGGTCACCGGGAGCGAAGGGGCGGACGTTCTGTCCGGCACCGACGGCGAGGACGTGATCTGCGGCCTCGGCGGGGACGACACGCTGCTCGGGCTGAAGGGCAACGACGCGTTGATCGCGGGCCCGGGGAACGATCGCATCTCGGGCGGTCCGGGCAAGGACATCGTCTACTCGGGCCCCGGCAGCGACACCGCCGACGGCGAGTCGGGCGCCGACCGGACGTTCGGCGGGGAAGGCAACGATCGTCTGCTCGCGTGGGACGGAGCTCGCGACTACGTACACGGCGGCACCGGCCGAGACCGAGCCTGGATCGACGACACGCTCGACGT
>JBKOXM010000035.1:0-10788 GCA_046724925.1 Actinomycetota bacterium
TCTTCGCGCCGCTCTGGGACAAGCAGGTACTGGTGGAGATCTGGGGCCCGCCGTCCCCGGTGTTCAGCCTGCGCGAGCGCATCTCGCGGTCGTTCTCGCCGCCGCTCTTTCCCGTCGAGCTCAGCGACGTGCCTGCTCACGTCAACTTCCACGATGTGCCGCGCGTCCCGTGGACGCTCGCGGGCGCATCGCTCGAGGCCGCTCTCGTCGTCCACCCCGGACCGACGCTCGGCTTTCGGATCGAGGCCGGGGACTCGACGATCGCGTACTTGCCGGATCACGAGCCGGCGCTCACGGGAGCGATCTCAGGCCAATCGCTCGACTGGATTTCAGGGGCCTCGCTCGCCGAGAACGTGGACCTTCTTTTCCACGATGCGCAGTACTTCGAGGACGAGTACGAGGAGCGCATGGGCTGGGGCCACTCGAGCGTCGCAGACGCAGTCGCCTTCGCGGACGCAGTCGGAGCGCGGCGGCTCATGCTCTTCCATCACGAGCCGGCGCATCCCGACAGCTCGCTGGAGCGCCTCGAGGAACACGCTCGTTCGCTCGCTGCTCGGAACGGTGTTCAGCCCACGTTGGCACGCGAAGGCATGGTCTTCGAGCTGCCCTGATCCGCGAGTTGCCGCCACGCTCATAGGCTCTGCCCGTGGGATTCGATCCGGCAGATGTCGCCGAGCAGCTGGAGGCTGACCTACGCGAACTGGGTACCGCGGAGCGAGCCGACCGCGAGCAGCGATACCTGAAGAGCGACCTCGAGCACCTCGGCGCGACGGTCTGGCAGATCCGGCGCGAGGTCAGATCGTTCGCAGATGGGAATCCGACGTTGTCGCACGCCGACCTCGTCCGGCTCGTCCAGCAGCTCTGGGCCAAGCCGGTTCACGAGAGGCGCATGGCCGCCGTACTGCTCCTCGAGGCCTACCCCGAGCTCGTCGGGCCGGACGATCTGCCGCTCCTGGAGCGACTCGTCAGGGAGGCCGGGACCTGGGCGTTCGTCGACGGGCTCGCCGGCGACGTGCTCGGGGAGGTGCTCGTTCGCTACCCGCGCTCGGCGGCGAAGCTCGATCGCTGGGCGAGCGACGACGACTTCTGGGTACGACGATCGGCGCTCCTGTCACAGATCAAGCCGCTCAGGGAAGGGGCTTCGATTGCCCGCTTCGCGCGCTATGCGGACGCGATGCTCGACGAGAAGGAGTTCTTCATCCGCAAGGCGATTGGGTGGGTCCTGCGCGAGACCGCCAAGACGCGCCCCGAGGAGGTCTTTGCGTGGCTCGCCCCACGCGTCGGTCGCGCCTCGACGGTCACGATGCGAGAGGCGGTCAAGTACCTGAGCTCGGAGCAACGCGCTGCGTTGAGCGCCTGACTGCTTTCGTCGTCGGGAAGTTGCGCGCCCCTGCTGCCCTACGGGAGCTCGAGATCGCCGTCGAGGACGGTCTCGCCGGCGCCGCCGACGAACGGGTTCCCGTCGTACCAGAGACCAGGTGTCCCGCCCGGACAGGTGGGCAGCACAGAGCACCAATAGGTGCTCGTGCTCGGGAGCGCCGTGAAGATCCAATTGAGCGTCCCGGTCACCCCGCTGAATGCGCCGGTTCCGCGCACGACGGTGAGATTGAGGTCGTGAGTGAGGTCGGAGAGCGCGTTCGGCCAGTCCTGCATGTTGCTCGTCGCCTGCTCGATTCGAGCGACGAGGCTGCCGTCGGACGTGGTGAACGTGACCGTGCCGGCGACCGAGTAGCAGTAGGGCGCTCCAAGGCAGCGCTCGAAGGCGGGCTTGTAGCGCCGCCTGCCCTCATATGTGCCGGTACCGATTCCTCCGAGCTCGAAGTCTCCCGCAATCGCCCAGTTCCCGGAAGTCCAGCTGCTGCCGGATGGCTCCGTTGCAGTGCCCTGCGCCCAGCCGGAAACTGCGGCTTCGCTGCTCGCCACAGCCCCGGACACGCCGAGGGCGAGACTTGTTACCGCGACAATCGTGACGGCGATCATGACGCGCACGGTTTGCATGGTTTCCAGCTGAGGCTGCTCTCTCCTCCGCGTGAGTATTGGCTTCGGCCTGACAAAAAGACAAGTCTTTCTGCGCGCGACCGCGGATTCGCATCGGAGGCCACGGCACCGAGACATACGAGGAGAGCTGTGCGAGCCGACGAACCGACGTCCTACGGGAGCCGGTCCCCGGGAGAACGAGCCGCAGGTTCGCCCCTCTCCTCGCCGGCTCCCTTCCTTACCCGGCGGGGCCGCGTGCTAGCGCTGCTTTCGACACCATCGGTGCGTACGGCCGTTACGGCGCCCCGACCTACAGCCCAAAGGAGAGTCCATGTACAAGGTCCTGCGCAAGGCTGAGCTCGAGCCGAGCCGCGGGCGTACCGTGACATTCGAGGGTGAGGCCCACGGCTCCGGCGTCTCGTTCTTCCTGGTCGACAACCGACCCGGCGAGGGGCCTGATCTGCACAAGCATCCCTATTCCGAAACCTGGGTCGTCCGCTCCGGCAGGGCCCGGTTCACCGCTGACGGCGAGGACGTCGAGGCTGGCCCCGGCGACGTCATCGTGGTCGGCGCAGAGACGCCGCACAAGTTCAAGAACGCCGGCTCTGAGCGGCTCGACATCATCTGCATCCACTCGTCACCGCGAATGATCCAGGTGGCGCTGGAATAGCTTCGCTCGACGCGGCGCGATCCGCCTCGTCCCGACGAGGCTGCCCCGCACAGAAACGACGTCAGGTCCCTGCAAGCGCGAGTCCGTAGGTAAGGACCGCGCGCTCGAAGGCACCCATTCCTCGAACAGACGTCAATCGGGAGGAACGGATGCCCCACGGACACCAGGACTCCACGCTCGTCGACCTCAGGCGCGACATCGTGATCCTCGCCTGCGCGATCAGCGCGGGGATCCACGGTGCGCTCGCGCCCGAACACTTCGCCGAAGGCACGGGTGCGGGCGCCGGTTTCGTCGCCGCGACGATGCTGCTCGCAGCGCTCGCGGTCGCCGTGACGCTACGCCCGGCGAGCGCGCCCGCGCTCCTCGGCGCGGCAGCCGTTTTCGCCGGCCTGCTCGTCAGCTACGCGCTGGCGATCACAACCGGTGTGCCCGTCCTCAATCCCGAGCCTGAGCCAGTCGACGGCCTCGCCCTCGCGACCAAGGCGATCGAGGTCGTCGGCCTGTTCGCGGCGTCGACGCTGATCCGGCGTCCGTCGGGCGCCGTCACCCTCCTACAGCCGAAAGGAACGTGAACGAACATGGAGACGACAAGGGCTGCACGCCCGATCCCGCTTTTCCTCACGGCGCTGGTCGCGTTCTTCAGTGCCCTGGTTGCGCTGGCCGTTTCGAATGGCAGCGCGCACGCGCACGGCAGCGCTCACCATCACGCCACCGCCCCGGCGGCTCTGACGAAGAAGCAGGTGGCTCTTCGCGGCGACATGCGGCGCCTCTGGGAAGACCACATCACCTGGACGCGGCTGGCGATCATCAGCCTCACGACGAACTCCCCTGACACCGAGGCGACCGTCGGGCGGCTGCTGAAGAACCAGACCGACATCGGCAACGCCGTCAAGCCGTTCTATGGCAAGGCCGCCGGGAACGAACTGACGAAGCAGCTCCGGAGCCACATCCTGATCGCCGCCGACGTGATCGCCGCGGCGAAGGCCGGCGACGGCGCCAAGCTCGCAGACGCGCAAGCGCGCTGGACGAAGAACGGTGACGACATCGCCGCTCTTCTGGCCCGCCTGAATCCGCGGTACTGGAAGCCCGCTGTCATGAAAGCCGAGTTGCGCAAGCATCTGAAACTGACGACCGAGGAGGCCGTCGCACGGCTCCAGGGCAACTGGAACGCCGACGTCGCCGCCTACGAGAAGATCCACCGGCACGCGCTCCATCTGTCCGACCTCCTGTCGGACGGGCTGACCAAGCAGTTCCCACGGCGCTTCCGCTAGCGGCAGCGGATGACCTGTTTTTCCGTCCCGGGGCCGGCTTCGCCGCCTCGGGACGGACGCGTGCCGGGGCATCCATGTCCGACCGAGGTAAGAAGCGGCCTCCAGGCCGCACTAAAAAACCATGCAGGCCGTGGACGCGACAGAGATTGCGGAGAAACAGGTCGTCGCCTGGCGGCGCGATCAACTGGCCGACGCCGGTTTCTCATTGCCGCTCGCGGCGCGGCTCGCCAGCGACCCGCGCTACGACGTGCACTCGCTGATCGAGCTGACCGAGCGCGGCTGCGACCCTGACCTGGCTGCGCGGATCCTCGCGCCGCTCGGGGTTGAGGACGGCGCGGCATGAGCCTCGGGAGTAGCGTTACCCTAGGCGTTCGCCAAGTGGAGTCGACCACGTCTCGGCCCGCCGCTTCCACGGAGGCGGCACCGGTTCTCGATCCGGAATCGCGCGAGTGGCTTCGCTCCCTCCGTGGAGACGGGCGCAAGCACGATGAGGCGGTTGCGCGCCTGCACGATCTCCTCCTCCGGGCCGCGAGGTTCGAATGCGCTCGCCGCCGGCCGACGCTCCCGCACTTGCGCGGCAACGACCTGGACGACATCGCAAACCAGGCCGCCGACGACGCGCTCGTCTCGATCCTTGCCCGCCTCGACAAGTTTCGCGGCGCGAGCCGCTTCACCACCTGGGCGTACAAGTTCGCGCTGCTCGAAGCCGCGGTCAAGCTGCGGCGCAGGGCCTGGCAAGGCCGCGAGGTCCCCCTCGAGCCCGAAACCTGGAGCCTCTTCTCCAGCGCCGACATCGAACCGGACGAGTCAGCAGAGCAGAGCGAGCTGCTCGACACGCTGCAGCAGGCGATCACGGAGGTCCTGACCCCGCACCAGCGGCGCGTGCTTGTGGCGCTCGCCCTGAACGGAGTTCCGATCGACGTGCTCGCGGAGCGGCTGAACACGAACCGCGGCGCGCTCTATAAGACGCTGCACGACGCCCGCCGCAAGCTGCGCGGCCATTTGGACACGCTTGGCTTGTCCCTCGAGACGTTGGAGGATGTGAACTGATGGAGCGACCGGATCTGAAGCAGGCGCTCGGGCGGCTGCTCGGGCCGGTAGAGCCCGAGATTGGCTGCGACGAGTGCTTCGAGCAGCTCGACCGCTACGTCGAGCTGGAGCTCGCGGGCGCCGACGCCGACGCGGCCGTGCCGGGTCTGCGCGCCCATCTCATCGGCTGCCCGGCCTGCCGCGAGGAGCACGAAAGCCTGCGTGCCCTGGTCGGCGGCGAGCAAGCGCTGTAGCAGGGCTGCCGAGCGCGGCTCGACCCGCCGGGTAAGACGGATCGCGTGCCCGACACAAAGTATGTGTGCCCGAGGTCACGTTCAACGGCCTCTCCTTCACCACGCGACCCGGTCGTGTCATGACGCCGCGTCCGGCGAGCGAACAGCTCGTCGCCGCGGCGCTCGAGCGCATCGGCTCGAGCTCAGCGCGGGTCGTCGATGTCGGCACCGGCGCGGGCACGATCGCCGTTGCGATCGCCGCCGCGGCTCCAAACGCTGACGTCTTTGCGACCGACACGGACCGCCTGGCGGTCGCTCTCGCGCGGGCCAACGTCCATCGTCATGGCCTCGGTAATCGCGTGACTGTTTGCCACGGCGACCTCCTCGATCCGATCGAAGGGCGGATCGACCTGGTCGTCGCCAACCTCCCGTATCTGCCGGCCGCCCACGCCACCCTCTATCCCGATCTCACCGAGGAGCCGGCCGCGGCCGTCTTTGCGCTCGGCGACGGCCTCGAGCCCTACCGCCGGTTGCTGGCCGCGTGCGCCGAGCGGCTCGACGATGGCGCCGCCGTCGTCATCCAGCTCCACCGTCGCGTGTTCACCGCGACATCCGCCGAGCTGCCTCTTCTGCGCGCGAGGCTCGAGCGCTCCGCGCCGGCGCCGGAGCACGTGCCGGTGTCGGCGGCTGCGTAGCAACGGCTCCACGCGGCCGGGCTAGGCGGGCGCGACAGAACGCGACATACTGCGTGGCCACAGGGCAGAAGACAGAGAGGAAGCAGGATGGAGGAGGCCAGGGAGCTCGAAGAGGGAGGCGTACCGGGCGTCGTCGGGCTGGCGGCGATGATCGGCTTCGGCAAGGCAATCTTCGAGGGCGGCTTCGGGTTGCTCGGACTCGCGGTTGCGAACACCATCGACGACTCGTTCGGCGGAGGCGCGCTTGTCTTCGGGATCATCTACGCGGTCGCTTCGCTCTTGCTCTGGCGCGGCAGCCGGGCCGGCTATTACGCGACGGTGGTTCTCTCGCTGCTGGGTCTTGTCGTCGCGGTGATCTACCTCTTCCGTTCGGAGAGCACAGTCTTCGGCGCAGCGCTCCTGATCGTCTTGTTGAACGCCCTCGTGCTATATCTCCTGCTCGGGACGAAGAGCGCTCGGACCTACTTCGCACGCTGAAGCAAGCGCCTCCGTTCGACCAGCTCCTGGCCTTACGGGCCGGAGTCGCCTAGCAGTCCGCGGCTAGCATCGTCGGCATGCGTACCGCGATCGTCGTGCCGGGCAACGGCGGGCACCGCCTCGGTGGGGACACCCGGATCAGTCCGGCGTGTTTCGAGCTCGTCCGCGAGGCCGAGCGGCTTGCGAGCACGAGGCCTGTCGAGGCAGTCGTCTTCACAGGCGGGGCCCGCGGGGACGGCGCGTCCGAGGCCGACCAGATGCGCGCCGCTTGGCGCGGGCCGGAGGTCGAGCTCATGGTCGAGCCGACCGCGTCGGTGACCGCGCAGAACGCTGCGCGCACGCTCCCACTGCTGGTCGAGCGACGGATCGAGCGGGCCTTGGTGGTTTGCACCCCATTTCACGTCTACCGCGCACGTTTCTTCTTCGCGCGCATGTTCGGCCCGCGTGGGATCGAGACTGCTTTCCACGTCGCCCCGGTTGCCCAGGGGCCGCGTGCGCTTGCCTGGGAGCTCGCCGCCGCGGCCGTCTGCCGGCGCCAGCTGCGGGCGGCTGAGGCCGAGCTCTCTCGAATCGGCGTCGCGTGACCGAAACCCTCGTCTTCATCCCCGCCTGGAACGAGGAGCAGAACCTGCCTGCGGTAATCGACGATCTGCGGTCGGAGCTGCCCGAGGTCGATGTCCTCGTCGTCGACGACGGCTCGACCGACCGGACGGCCGATGTCGCGCGTGAGCACGGCGCAGAGGTGTTGTCGCTGGGAAGGAATCAGGGACTTCCGATCGGAATCGCCGCGGGCTATCGCTGGGCGCTCGAGCACGAGTACCCGTACTGCGGCCGCGTCGACGCGGACGGCCAGCATCCGGCTGCCGAGCTCGCCCGCCTGCTCGAACTCGTCCGCTCCGATCGCTGCGACGTTGCTGTCGGCTCGCGTTTCGTCTCGGGCGACGGCTACGCCCCGTATCGCTACCGGCCGGACAGGGCGCGTCGCTTCGGTACCGCGTTGCTGCGGCGGGCGATGGCCCTCGTCCTGAGCAGGCCGTTCGGTGACGCCACGAGCGGCCTTTACGCCGTCAACGCGAAGGCGCTTCCGCTCCTGGCGGAGCCGTTCAGCAGCGAGGCGCCTGAGGTGGAGGCCCTGATCCGGATCGCCGACGCCGGCCTTCGGCTCGAGGAGGTACCGGTGAACATGGCGGCGCGCGCGGGCGGCGAGTCGAAGCTGCGAGGCGGCAAGGCCGTCAAAGTGGTACTGACGGTCGTCGGCACGCTCGTGGCAGCGAAGATCATCCAGGCCCGGAGGCGATGATGCGTTGCCGTCGCTGCCGAGCGCCGGAGTAGCGCGAGCGCCGCGAGCACACGAACCACGGCTCGGCTCGGCCGGAGCTGAGGCAAATGCGCTCGCACGGTTTTGCCGAAGGGCTACGGGTCCCGCGCGCCACGATCTCGACGCCCACCTCGCCGACGGCAACGAGAGTAACGGCGAAGCCAACTGCCGCCAGTACACCTGTTACCTAGCATTGAGCCGAGACGCGCGTCGTCTAACCGCTCAGCCGGTCGCGCTCTGGTCGCGACTGCTGGTCCGCGCCGCGTCCGCTTCGAACACCCCCGTCTGATAGGCGAGCACGACCGCCTGAACGCGGTCGCGCAGGTCGAGCTTCTGGAGGATGTGCGTGACGTGTGTCTTGACGGTCGTGTCGCTGATGTAGAGCTCCTGCGCGATCTCCGCGTTCGAGAGTCCGCGCGCGATCAAGCGAAAGACCTCTCGTTCGCGCTCGCTGAGATCGTCGAGCGCTTTGAGCGGGGTGGGGCGGGGGATGCGGGTGAACTCTTTGATCACCCTTTTTGTGATCGTCGGTGAGAGCAGGGCATCACCGGCGGCAACCGTGCGGACGGCGGCGATCAACTGTTCGGCGGGGTCGTCCTTGAGGACGAAGCCGCTGGCGCCGACGCGTAGCGCTTCGAAGACGTACTCATCGAGGTCGAACGTTGTGAGAATCAAAATCCGCGCGCTGTTGTCGGCCGCGAGGATGCGCTTGGTTGCCTGAAGCCCGTCGAGCTCTGGCATCCGGATGTCCATCAGGACGACGGTCGGATGAAACCGTTCCGCCTTGTCCACTGCCTCGAGCCCATTGCTCGCCTCGGCCACGACCTCGATGTCCTGTTCGCCCGAGAGCAGCATGCGAAAGCCCGCCCGGACCATCGACTGGTCGTCGGCGACGAGGACGCGGATGGTCATGGCCGGTCGTCGGCGAGCGGCAGGCGCGTGCTGAGGACGAAGCCTCGCCCGTTCGCCGTTCCCGCGCTCATCTCGCCACCGTAGATCTTGACGCGCTCGCGGATGCCGACGAGGCCGTGGCCGAGGCCGTCGCTGGCCGCGAGACCGTTCCCGTTGTCGCGAACTTCGAGTTGGAGCTCGCTGGGCGAATATCGCACGGTCACGTCCGCCTGGCTGGCATGTGCGTGCTTGAGCGCGTTGGTCAGGCCTTCTTGAACGATTCGATAGGCGGAGAGGTCGATCGCGCGAGGGAGTGCGACGGGGGCGCCGTCGACGTGCAGCCGGACCGGAAGACCGGCGCGGCCGATGTCCGCCAGCAGCGAGTCGAGGCCGTCGAGCCCCGGCTGGGGTGAGAACTCGACGTCTTCGCCGTCGGGGCGGATGGCGGCCAGCAGGAGTCGCATCTCGGAAAGAGCTTTCCGGCCGGCCTGCTCGACGCCTCTGAGCGCGTCGCGATCCTCAGCCAGCGAATCGGGCAGCTTGTGCCTGACGGCGCCGACCTGGAGCACGATCACGCTGACGGCGTGGGCGACGATGTCGTGCAGCTCGCGCGCGATCCGCGCCCGTTCCTCGGCCACGGCGATGCGCGCCGCAGCGTCTCGCTCGCGCTCCGCGATAGTTGCACGCATCTCCGCCGCCTCGGCCTGCTCGGCGCGTTCGCGGAGGGCGAAGCCGGCGAGCCAGGCGACTGCGAAATCGATCGGAAGGAAGACGAGCTCGCTCGTCGTGTGGCCGGGGATCTTGTAGACGATGAACGCCAAACTGCTGACGACGACCGCCAGGCCGACAGCCGCCTGCCAGGCGTTGCGCAGGTTCCCGAGCAGGAATGCGACTGCGAGCCCGACCACGAAGAAGCCTTCCGCGGACGGGATCAGGTGCCAGTCGACGAGCGAGATGGCGGCCGCGAGCACGAAGTACCCGATCGGGCCGGCGAAAGGAAAGCGCCGACGGGCGAAGATCGGGAGCACCACGATTGCGATCGCCGGGACGCCGAACCACAGAGTGGTGACTGCGACGTCGCGTCCGACGATCACCTCGAGCATGGCTGCAAGCGCGAGAGCGGCGATCAGCAGGTCGAACCAATACTCACGCGCGAGATATCGGACCCGGCTCACGCGTTGAACGTAGCGCACACTCTCCCGGGGCGCCTCCTACCTGGGTAGGACTCCAAATCGTCGACCGGTCCGAGCTCCAATCCGGCCTTCCGACGATGTGCGCTCGGCAGCCGCCGTCTTAGCGTCGAGGCGTGGATTCAACGAAACAAAGGAGGAACTCATGAATGCCTCGGTGGCGCACGCGGGTATCCCCGCACGCGCCGACGCCACCGTCTCGGAGGTTGAGATTCCGCAGCTGCAGATTCGCGGGATCTTCGCCGTCTGGGCCGCCGCCGCGCTCCCGATGGCGGCGCTCGCCTGGCTCGTCGCCCCCGTGCTCGCCGACCGGTTCGCCGGCACCGGCAACGTGCCAATGGCGAAGGCGCTGATCGTCTCCCTCGCGATCGGCATGGTGTGGCAGTTCGTCACCGTTGCGACCCTCGTCCGTCGCGAGCAGCGGACCCTCCGCTGGTCGGTCGTCCGCGAGGCGCTCTGGCTGCGCTCTCCGCGGAGCCCGCGCAGCGGCCGCGTCGGCGGTCGACTGTGGCTTGTCGTGATCCCGCTGATCATCGCGTTCACCGCGGCGCAGGAGCTAGTCGCGATCGTGCCGGCGCCCGGGGACCGGGACTTCGCCACGCTCCTCGAGTCGGACGCCGGCAAGGCGTTCCTCGACGGCGCGTTCGGCTGGTACGGCCTCATCCTCGTGATGTTCGTCTTCAACACGGTGCTCGGCGAGGAGCTCCTGTTCCGCGGGTACCTCCTTCCGCGCATGAACGGCGCCTTCGGGCGCGGAGACTGGGTGGCGAACGGCCTCCTCTTCGCCGGCTATCACCTGCACGTGCCGTGGGCGATCCCGGGGACGCTCCTCGAGATGTTCACCATCGCATACCCGACGAAGCGCTACCGGAGCGCCTGGATCGGAATCGCGGTGCACAGCGCCCAGACCGTGTTCCTTGGGATCCTCATCCTCACGCTCGTCCTCTGAGGGACACAGCACTCCCTGGCCAGTCCAAGTCCTGCGGCCCCTTCGGGCTCGCAGGACTTGGACGTTCGTGCCAGGTGCCGCTGTGTCC
>JBKOXM010000135.1:0-2227 GCA_046724925.1 Actinomycetota bacterium
GCCGTAGGACGCCGTGGGTCGACGGATGGTTCGGCCCGAAGTTGACCTGGAGGAGGTCCTCGCTCTCCCGTAACTCCTCCGGCACCTCGAGCACCGTCGGAGTCGGCGACGGGATTCGGGAGCCTTCGTAGATCTTGGTGCGCTGCGCGACTGCCATTGGGCGAACGGCCTCTATTCCTCGGAGGAGAAGCGGACGGGCTCGCCGCCGATCGGGTAGTCCTTGCGCAGCGGATAGCCCTCCCAGTCGTCCGGCATCAAGATCCGAACGAGGTTGGGATGGCCCTCGAACACGATTCCCATCAGGTCGAACGCTTCGCGTTCGTGCCAGTCGGCGGCCGGCCAGATCGGAATCACGCTCGCGACGGATTCGTCTTCGTCCAACCAGACTTGAACGCGCACGCGCGGGGCGTCCTCGCGCAGAGCCAGCAAGTGGTAGTTGACGGAGAAGCGCTTCGGCTTCGGGTCGGGCCTCCGTATGTCGCCCTGCGCCGCCGGCCGGTTTATGTCTCTCCCGTCGGTCGTCCCGATGTAGCCGGAGACACCTTCCTCACCCCAGCCCAGGTAGTCGGCGGCGCTGATGTCGCTGAGGAATGCGAAGCCCCCCCGGTCGCGGAGGTAGCGGCAGGCCTCGATCAGCCTAGGCGGGTCGATGACGAGGGTCGTCTCCCCGTACGCGTCCCGACGCTCGACCAGGCCGGGAATCCCCTCGTACGGGCTCACGAGGTGCGCGGAACCATCGGCGCCGTCTTGGCCGCGGAGAATGGGCCGCACGTGCCGCGACGGTTCACGAAGCGACCTCGCGGATCTCGTAAGCCGGCGGGATGCCCGCCCGGACCTTCTCCCGCAGGCGCAGGATGCCCTCCATCAAGGCCTCGGGCCGCGGGGGGCAGCCGGGCACGTGGATGTCGACGGGGACGATCTTGTCGACGCCCTGAAGGGTCGTGTAGTTGTTGAACATCCCGCCGGAGCTCGCGCACGCGCCCATCGCAATCACCCACTTCGGCTCGAGCATCTGGTCGTAGATCTGCCGCAGCGGCTCGGCCATCTTGTGCACCACGCGACCGGAGACGATCAACAGGTCCGCCTGCCTGGGGGACGAGCGGAAGACCTCCATCCCGAAGCGCGAGATGTCGTAGCGCGCTGAGACGATCGACATCATCTCGATCGCGCAACACGCAAGACCGAACGTGTCCGGCCAGATCGACGAGGCTTGAGCCCACGCGACGGCCTTGTCGAGCGTCGTCATCATCAGACGCTCCTCGAGGCTGCCGAGCTCCTGCTCGAACTTGCCCGGGCCCTTGTCGGGCCAGAGCACGCGCTCCGAGTTCAGGCCGTAATCGGCCAGCCGTTTCCCATTGCTCATTGGCGGCCGCCCTTCGGTGTCATTGCCACTCCAGGGCTCCCTTGCGCCACACGTACACGTAGGCGACGAGCAGGATCCCGATGAAGAACAGGAACTCGAGGACTCCGAACCAGGCCAGCTGCTCGAGCACGACGGCGAGCGGATACAGGAAGACGATCTCGATGTCGAAGACGATGAAGAGCATCGCCGTGAGGTAGAAGCTGACCGTGAAGCGCTGCTGAGGCGGCGGACCGGTCGAGACTCCGGACTCGAACGGGATCGAGCGTGCGCGAGTGCGGCGCGTCGGACGCGTCGCGAACACGAACGAGAAGACGATCATCGAGGCCGGGATGGCTGCGGCGAACGTTCCGTAGATCAGGAACGGAAGCCACTTATCGAGCATCGCCCACCACCCATCTTCGAGGGCCCCTGGCGGCGCGAATCTAGCAGGTTTGTGCTGCGCACGAGCGACGCCGAAAACGGCTCAACCAAGCCTGCAACGCGTGTCACAAAGTCGTGGGATTTCAGCAGCGGAGGCCGGTGGTACCATGCGCCTCATGGCGATCACCGAGCAGCCTCTCACGATTCTCTCGCTGAGCGAGCGGGCTGCCTCGAAGGTTCGCGAGCTGATGGCCGAGGAGCCCGCCGGCGAAGCCGAGGTGCTGCGGGTCGCGATTCAGGGTGGCGGTTGCTCGGGCTTTCAGTACGGGCTGGGGTTCGACCGCGGCTCGCAGGAAGGCGACCACGAGTTCGAAGCACACGGCGTCCGCGTCGTCGTCGATCCGTTCAGCGCGCCCTATCTGTCCGGCGCGTCGATCGACTGGCTGGACGGGCTTCAAGAGTCGGGATTTAAGATCGAGAACCCGCACGCGACCAGCTCATGCG
>JBKOXM010000044.1:0-2984 GCA_046724925.1 Actinomycetota bacterium
TCGTCCAGCGGCCGCGGGATCGATGTGAAGCCCTGGAGTGGCGTGCGGAAGCTGCCCTCCCAGTCGACGACGTCCTCGCGCCACAGCCGGTGCAGCAGGTTGTAGTTCTCCAGCGCGAGCTCGAGCCCTTTGCGGATGTCCTTCCCGAACCAGGGATAGACGGGCACCGTGTTGCCGCGCCCCAGCATCAGGTCCAGCCGCCCCTTCGACAGGTGCTGGAGCATCGCGTAGTCCTCGGCGACCTTGACCGGGTCGTTCGTCGTGATCAGCGTCACCGCGGTGCTGAGCGTGATCCGCTGGGTCAACGCGGCGATGTGTGCGAGCAGCGTCGTCGGCGAAGAAGAGAAGAACGGTGGGTTGTGGTGCTCGCCGATCGCGAACACGTCAAGTCCGACCTCGTCCGCGCGCTGCGCGATCCGGACGATCGCGTCGATCCGCTCAGCCTCGCTCGGTGTGTGGCCGGTGACCGGGTTTCGAGTGATGTCGCTGACCGAGAAGATGCCGAACTGCATCTCGTCTCCTTTCGTTGCACGCTCAACGATAGCAGTACATAACTGCGCATGTATTTGCGAATCGGAGCGGGTGCGAGTCCGCCTAGCTCCACTCGGGGACGACGGCCTATTTGGTCAGGTCGCTCGCCGGAAATGACGACGGGATGACGCCGAACTCCGCGTATACGTCGATCCACGGTTGCGCGAGCTCCGGCCTAAGCCGCGTGGCGAACCGCGTTCGTGTCACCTTGGCGATCAGCGCTGGGTCGAGCTTGGAGTACTTGGCGAGAATGGCGCCGCTGGCGCGCTCGTTCTCCTCCTGGTTCGCCCACGCAGCCGCAGCCTGAATCGCCTTTCGAAACCGCGCTGCAAGGTTCGGGTCGACGTCGCGGCGCGCCATCCAGACCGTGCCGAGGCAATCGCGCGCACAGACCGCGTTGAGGATGGGGGCGATGCGAGTGGCGCCTCGCTGCAGCGCGAGCGTCAGGAACGGCTCCGGCATCACCGCAGCGTCGACCGTTCCTCTGGTCAGCGGGCCGAGCATCTGTGCGAACCCCATCCTGACAACGCGAACCTCACCGGCGCCGACCCCGCTCTGCTTGAGCCATTGCCTCAGCCCGATATCCGCGGGCGTGTTCGGATCGTCGATGGCGATCGTCTTCCCGACGAGGTCGCGGGCGCGCCTGAACCGCTTTCCTTTCGCCGAGACGAGCGCGGTCGTCGGCACCTTGGGGAGATAGAGCGCGCCTGCGGCGACGACGCGCACCGGTGCGCCGTGAGACTTCAAGACTGCGAGATTGGCGACGCTGTAGCTCGAGAACGCGGCCGTGCCCGAGAGCACGGCAGCGGGAGCCTGTTGTGGATTGGCGATCACCGTGATCTTCGCGTCGATGCCCTCGCGGCTGAAGAACCCCTGCTCCTTCGCATAGAAGGCGAGCGCCGTCGGCTCGATCGCAAGCGCGGTGATGTTGACTGTCGTCGGAGCTGCCCGGCCGTCCCCGCACGCGGAGACCACGAGCGCGACCCCGACGCAACAAAGCCGTACGAGCCAGCTCACTTCGGCCTCCTGATGATCTCGTGGATCTCGTTTCGGACGGCAAGGAATCGAGGTGAGCTGCGGCTCGCTGTCTGCGCGCGCGGACGCGGCACGTCGACCTCGATCGAGCCGACGACCCGTCCCGGTGCGGAGCTTAGGATGAGGACGCGATCACCGAGATAGACGGCTTCGTCGATGTCGTGCGTCACATGCACGACGGTCATACGGCGTTGCTCGCGATCGCCGTGCACGCGCAAAATGACGTCCTGGAGCTCTTCGCGCGTAAGTGCATCGACCGAGGCAAACGGTTCGTCGAGCAGCAGCAACCTCGGACGCGATACCAGGGCACGGGCGATGGCGACCCGCTGCGCCATCCCACCGGACAGCTGCCAGGGATATTTGCGCGCGACGCCCCGGAGACCGAGGTCATGCAGAACCGCCTCGGCTCGCGCGACCCTCGCGCCTCCGGAGAGCTCCGTGCGACGCAGCGGGAACATGACGTTGCGGATCACGGTGAGCCACGGGAACAGCGAGCGGTTGTAGTCCTGGAAGACGAGAGCGACCTCCGGTGGCGGACCCAGAACGCGTCGGCCGTCGAGGAGCACTGCGCCTTCACTCGGCCGGGTCAGGCCGGAGAGGACGCGCAGGAGCGTCGTCTTGCCGCAGCCCGACGGTCCGACCACCGTGAGGAGCTCGCCCTCGTGGACGTCGAAGGCCACGTCGCACAGTGCCGGCGGGCCATCCTGCGCGTAGCGCTTACCGAGGGATACGACGCGAACGACGGGCGCTGCCGTCCGCGGCCGGCCCTCGCCTGAACGGCTGGCCTCAGCGCTCGCCATGACCCGTCGTTCCGCGGTGCCAGGAGAGGGCCCGCCGCTCGACGAGCAGGAAGACGCCGTTCAGGGCGAATCCGAGCAAGCCGAGGAACAGGATCCCGGCATACATCTCTGGGATATTGGCCTGCGTCTGCTCGACGAGGATGTAGTAGCCGAGCCCGTCGTCGCCGCCGACGAACTCGGAGACGACAACCATGACGAGACCGATCGAGACGGCGACGCGAAGGCCGGCGAAGATCGAAGGCAGCGCGGCGGGAAGGTCGACGCGGAGGATCCGCTCGGCTCGCTCGATGCCGAGCAGCGACGCCGTCTCGCGGAACTCGGGCGACACGGCTCGAACGCCGTCGATGCCGTTGACGAGCACCGGAAAGACGACCCCGAAGGCGATAACCGCGATGAGCATCCGATCGCCGACGCCGAAGATCACGATCAGTGCCGGCACGAGAGCGATCGCCGGCGTCGCCCTCAGGAGCTCGACGAGCGGCTCGAGCGCCTGCCTTATCCGCCGCGACGAGCCCATCGAGACCCCGACGGCGACGCCGACCGATGCCCCGATCGCATACCCGGCCGCGAAGCGCCTCAGGCTCGCTTCGACGTTGCTCAGGAACTCCGGCGTCGGCC
>JBKOXM010000173.1:0-8310 GCA_046724925.1 Actinomycetota bacterium
CCGCAGGATCGAGCGCGATGGCGATTCGCTCGCGGTGGCCTGCTCGCTCGGACGCTTCCAAGATCGCGTCGATCGCCTCCTCGCTCGACCCGAGATCGGGTGCGAATCCGCCTTCGTCTCCGACAGCGGTGGCGAGTCCGCGCTCGTGGAGGAGCCCGCGCAAAGCGTGGAAGACCTCGGCCCCGACCCGGAGCGCGTCGGCGTACGTGTCGGCACCAGCCGGGACGACCATGAACTCCTGCAGGTCGATCGAGTTCTGGGCGTGCGCGCCCCCGTTGATCACGTTCATGAGCGGAACGGGAAGCGTGCGAGCCTCGTCGCCGCCCAGATGCCGGTACAGCGGTCGCCCCGCATCGGCGGCGGCGGCCTTGGCGGCGGCAAGGGACGCACCGAGGATCGCGTTGGCGCCCAGCCGGCCCTTGTTCGGCGTGCCGTCGAGGTCAATCAGTCGCCTGTCCAGCGCACTCTGGTCATTCGGGTCGAGCCCACGCATCGCCGCCGCGATCTCGCCGATCACGTTCTCGACCGCCTGGCGGACACCCTTGCCGCCCCACTCGGGCCCGCCGTCGCGAAGCTCGAGCGCCTCGTGGACACCGGTCGAAGCGCCTGAGGGAACTGCCGCACGGCCGAGCGCGCCTGATTCCAGCTGCACGTCGACCTCGACGGTCGGGTTTCCGCGCGAGTCGAGGATCTGGCGCCCTCTCACAGCGGCGATCGCGCTCACTCGGTCACTCTGCTCGATCCGGACCTGCGACGTGCCGGCAGCCTCCTGCAGGGTTGTTCGGATGTCGCAACCGGCGGAAAATGCGCCGCGTAAGCGAGCCGCACTTTTCGCCGCAAGCTCATTCCGCTTCCTTGGCGAGGTCGAAGTAGCGGTCCTGCCGGTCGAGAGGGAGCTCACGGAACTCCTGGCCCTCGGCGGCCGCGAGACGCTCCGCTTCCCGCACGCGCCCCACGAAACGCTCGCTCGCTCGCCGCAGCTCGAGCTCCGGATCGGCGTTCAGCCGACGCGCGACATTGACGACGGCGAACAGGATGTCGCCGAGTTCTGCAGCCTGACGCTCGTCAGGAGGCAGCTCCGGTTGAGGGTCCGGCTTGCCATCTAGCTCGGAGCGCAGCTCCCGCAGCTCATCTTCGAGATCGTCGAGTGCGCCGGCAACGTCGGGATACTCGAACCCGATCGCCGCCGCCCGTCGCTGCACCTTCCGTGCGTACAGCAAGGCAGGGAGATTCTCCGGCACGTGGTGGAAGACGCCCTCGCGTGCTTCCTCTGCGACCTTGATCTGCTCCCAGCGCTCCTTGACGCGGCCTGCGGTTCTCGCTTCCGCGTCTCCGAACACATGTGGGTGGCGGCGGACAAGCTTGTCGTGGATCCCGCGCGCGACGTCCTCGAGATCGCCGACCCCTTGCTCCGAGAGGAGCAAGGACAGGAAGTACACCTGAAACAGGAGGTCGCCAAGCTCGTCAACGAGCTTGGTGTCGTCGCCCGCCAGCCCGGCATCCGCGACCTCGTAGGCCTCCTCGACGGTGTGCGGAACGATCGTGCGGACCGTCTGTTCCCGGTCCCACGGGCAGTCGCGGCGCAGGCGCTCGGTCAGCTCTTGGAGCTCGACCAGCGCGTCGACCAGGCTCAACCGGTCGTGGTGGTGGAGGTGGGCTTCGGCGGCGCGAACCCGACCTGGTACTGGATGTCGTCCTCGTAGTCCTTCTTGAGTTTCGAGACCCAGTCGTTCACGGCCTTGCGCTGCCGCTCCTGCAAGAGCTGCTGCCGAATCTGTTCCTTCACGTCCTTCAGCGGCGTCGTGCGCTTCGGCCGAACGTCGGAGATCGGCTGGATGATGTGCCACCCGTACTGCGTCTTGATCGGCTGCGAAATGCTGTTCTTCCCGAGCAGGAAGGCCGTGTGGTCGAAGGGCGCGACCGTCGAGCCTCGGGTCACCGTCAGCTTGCCGCCCTGATTCTTCGTCGTCGTGTCGGTCGAGTACTTCTTGGCGAGCTTCGCGAAGTCGCCGCCGTTTTTGAGCTGCTGGTAGAGCTGGTCGGCGAGGGCCTTCTTCTTCGCGGGAACGAGGATGTGGCGCACGTCCCGTGACTCGGCCTGCTCGAAGTCATTCTTGTGCGCGTTGTAGTAGGCCTCGATGTCCTCGTCGGAGACCTTCACTTCACCGGTGAGCTCGTTGTAGATCTTCTCCGCGATCAACTGCTGCTCGACGTCGTCGCGTACCTGTTCCTGAGTCAGCTTCTGGCGCTTCAGGTGCTCCTCGTAACGCTTCTGGCTCCCGGCGAAGTACTGCTTCTTGATCTGGTCGATGCGCTTGTCGACCTCGTCGTCGGAGATCTCGATGCCCATCTTGTCGGCCTCCTGCCGGTACTCCGCCTGCTGCACGAGAAACTGGAGGGCCTGGTTCTGTAGCAGCTTGTACTCCTGCGAGCCGGCGCGGGGGAAGGGCCGGCGCTGCTGCTGATAGGTCTGGCGCGCGCGCTCGATCACCTGATCGAAGTCCGCCTTCGAGATCTCCTCGTTTCCGACGACGGCGACTGCGTCGCCCGGCACCTCTTTGGAGTCGCTGCCGCAACCGGCAGCCGCGAAGGCGAGCGCCGCGATCAAAACGAGAGGCAGGTAACGGCGATGCATCAAAAAACGGCGCCGGCTCAAGCGGCCTGGCGCGCATCGAGGATAGCATCGACCAGCCGGATCGCTCCGCCGAACCCGTCGTCACGCAGCGAGACCTCACGGCGATCCCCCGTGTAGACAGCGGTGTCGAGCCCGCGCCGGAGCTCGCGCAGCTCGCCCGAGCCGAGCACGAGCGGACCCACCGTAGCCTTCCCGGCGCGGAAGACGAGGTAGTCCGCGCCCAGCCGCGCCAGCTTCAGCTTCGCCTCCTGGATCGCGAACAGGTTCTCGACCGGCTCGGGGATCGGACCGAAGCGGTCTTCCGTCGCCGCGTGGAGCTCGCGGAGCTCGTCGTCCGACTCGACGAGGGCGAGCCGCCGGTGCAGATCGATCTTGAGCGCCTCCGAGGCGATGTAGGCCGGCGGCACGTAGGCGTCGACCCGCGCATCGACCCGAACGGGCCTCGTAACGGCCCTGCGCTGTCCCGACAGCTCCGCCACCGCCTCGTTCAAGAGCTCCACGTAGAGCTCGAAACCGACGGCGGCAACGTGCCCCGACTGCTCTGCACCCAGCAGCTCGCCGGCGCCCCGGATCTCCAGGTCACGCATCGCGATCGCGAACCCCGAGCCGAGCTCGGTGTGGTCGGCAAGCGTCGCGAGGCGGGCCCGGGCCTCCGGGGTGAGCTCCTGCGTGTCCGGATACAGGAGATACGCGTGCGCGACGACATCGGATCGACCGACTCGCCCACGGATCTGGTAGAGCTGCGCGAGGCCGAGGGCGTCCGCCCGCTCGACGACCAGGGTGTTCGCCTCCGGGATGTCGAGACCCGACTCGATGATCGTCGTCGAGACCAAGACGTCCGCGTCCCCGCGCAGGAACGAGTGCATCCGCTCCTCGAGCTCGCGCTCGCGCATCTGCCCGTGCGCGACGATGTAGCGCAGATCGGGCGCAAGCTCCTGCAGCTTCCGTGCCGCCTCCTCGATCGTCTCGACACGGTTGTGGAGGTAGAACGACTGGCCGCCTCGTTCACGCTCGCGCTCGAGCGCCGGTTTGACGATCTCGTCGTCGTATTCGCCCACGTACGTCCTGATCGGCCGACGGCCCTCCGGCGGCGTTTCGATCAGCGAGATGTCGCGAAGGCCCGAAAGGGACATGTGCAGGGTGCGCGGGATCGGCGTCGCCGAGAGCGCGAGCACATCCACCTCCAGCCGCAGCGAGCGGAGGAGCTCCTTCTGCGCCACGCCGAACCGCTGCTCCTCGTCGATCACCACCAGACCGAGTTCCTTCGGAATCACGTCTCTGGAGAGGATTCGGTGTGTTCCGACGAGGACGTCGACTTTGCCCGCAGCGAAGTCGGCGAGGATGCGCTTGGTCTCCGCAGGAGTGCGGAATCGCGAGACCATCTCGACGAGAACCGGGAAGTCGCGATAGCGCTCGCGGAACGTGTTCCAGTGCTGCTCCGCGAGAATCGTCGTCGGCGCGAGCACAAGCGTCTGCTTGCCGTTGACGGCGGCCGCGAACGCCGCCCGAACCGCCACCTCCGTCTTCCCGAAGCCGACGTCGCCGCAGACGAGCCTGTCCATCGGCCGGGGCGCCTCGAGGTCCTCCTTCACCGCCTCGATCGCGCGCTGCTGGTCCTCGGTCTCTCGGTACGGAAACGAGCTCTCGAGCCGCTCGAGCCATTCCTGTGAGAGATCGAACGCGTGGCCGGCCGCCTGCTGGCGTTGCGCATAGAGCGCGAGCAGCTCACCCGCGAGCTCGCGCACACCTTCGCGCGCGCGGCTCTTGAGCCGATCCCAGGCCCGTCCGCCGAGCTTCGAGAGCGCGGGCGCGCGCGAGTCCACTCCGACGTAGCGCGAGATCTTGCCGATCTGCTCGTGCGGGACGTAGAGGCGATCGTCGCCGCGAAAGGCGAGGAAGAGGTAGTCCCGCGTGACCCCCGCGACTGTCTTCGTCTCGAAGCCGAGCAGCTTGCCGACGCCATGGTCTTCGTGCACGACGTAGTCGCCGGTGCGCAGGTCGGCAAAAGACTGAAGAGCCCGTCCAATGCGCCGGTCGACGCGCCTCGGCCGCTTTCGGAAGACCTGGGTGTCCGGAAGGAGCGCAAGTCCGAGCTCGCGCCAGACGAAGCCTCGGCGCGCCGGCGAGATCGCGAACCGCACCTCCGGCTCCCGCGACAGCTCGGCGTCGCCTTCCTGGAGCTCCGGCTCGACGCGCCGGAGGAGGTTCCGAGTGCGTAGCGCCTCGCCACGATGCGGGAACGCCACAACGACGCGATTGCCCGCGCGCACAAGCCCTTCAAGCTCCTTCTCCGCCTCCGCGAGCCCGCGGGCGGATAGCGCCGGGCGCTGCGCCTCGAGCGAGAACGGCTGCCCGCTCGGGAACGGGTCGAGCTCGGTCGCGCCCTCGAGTGAGGACTCGGCTCCGAACTCCTCCTCCCAGACCCGGCGCACCTCGGCGGGCTCCCAGACGAGGTCGGGGACGCCCGCGAGGACGGGGACGAGGTCGTCGGGCACCTGAGCCGGTTCGTTCTGCTCTGTGAGGAGCGTCGTACTCGGATCGACGAGATCGGCGCGACGCTCAGCGGCCGGGTAGACGACCGCGTCGTCGACCGGGTGAAGCGCTCGCTGCGTGAACGGGGAGAAGGCGCGAACCTGCTCGATCTCGTCGCCGAAGAACTCGATCCGCAGGGGCTCCCGGCCGGTCGTGGGAAAGACGTCGAGGATCCCTCCGCGGACCGCAAACTGCCCGCGCTCCTCCGTGCGCTCGACGCGGTCGTAGCCGGCGAGAGCGAGTCCCTCCGCCAGCTCGTCGATCCCCCGTTCCTGCCCGACCGCCAGCCGAATGGGCTCGGGGCGAGCCTCGGCCGGCGGCATTCGTTCGGCCAGCGCGGCCGCGGAGGCGGTGACGAGGCCGCCCGCCTCGAGCACGTCGAGCGCCCGCGCGCGCTCACCGACGAGGTGCGGCGGCGGCTCGAGGCCTGACTCCCAGCGAACGCCGCGACTGGGCAGCAACGCAACGCGCTCCGGCGGGATGAACCAGCCGGCTGCCTCGGCGATGTCGCGAGCATCGGCGTCGTCCGGGACGAGGAGCACGAGCGGCCGCTGCAGCTGCTCGTGCAGCGTCGCCACGACGAGAGGAAGCGCCGCTTCCGAAACCCGAGCACGCGTCGGCAGTGCTTCGGCAAAGCGCGAGAAGCGCTCACTCGAAGCGAGCTCACGCACGAACGAATGCAGCACTGGTCGGTCCATGACGAACGCCCGAACCGGCCGGTTCGGGGGCCGTTCCATGGTACTGCCGGGTCAGGCCTCAGTCAGCCACGCAGATAGGAGCTCTCACGGAAGCGGATCACGCGAAGAGCGAGAGGCTCCGTGAATTGTTGTTCGAGACGCCTGCGCTGGTCAGTGACGACAAAGGCGCCGCTCGCGGCGCCGACTTCAGGAGGCGCGATTCACCCGCGCCTCCGTCTGAAACGACCGGTCGACACGTTCGAAGTGAGTCAGTCGCGCACAGAGGCGCCGCTCGCGGCGCCGACCTCAGGAGGCGCGATTCACTCGCGCCTCCGTCTGAAACGACCGGTCGACACGTTCGAAGTGAGTCAGGCGCGCAAATAAGCGCGCGCTTGCAGCGAGAACAGATCGTGGTAGTGCCCGCCCTCGGCCATTAGCTCGTCGTGCGATCCCTCTTCGACGACTCGGCCGGACTCGAGCACGTAGATGCGATCGGCCGACCGGACGCTGGAGAACCGGTGCGAGATCAGGAGCACGGAGCGCCCTTGCAGCAGGTCGCGCATGCGCTCGAACAGGCGGCTCTCGGCGCGGGCGTCGAGCGCCGCCGTCGGCTCGTCGAGGATCACGAGCGGCGCGTCGCGGAAGAACGCGCGAGCAAGCGCCACGCGCTGCCACTGTCCGATCGAGAGGTCGTAGCCGCCGGAGAACTCGCGGCCGAGCATGGTCTCGTAGCCCTCGGGCAGCCCGGCCAGGAACTCGTCCGCGTCCGCATGCCGCGCCGCGTCCATGACCGCCTCGAGATCCTCGATGCGCTCGTGCCGTCCCATGCCTACGTTCTCGCGCGCGGGAAGCAGGTACTGCTGGAAGTCCTGGAAGATGACCGCAATCGAAGCGCGCAGCTCGTCGCGGTCGACCTCGGCGATGTCGACGCCGTCCCAGAGCACTCGGCCGCCCTGCGGCTCGTAAAGGCCGGCGACGATCTTGGCGAGGGTCGTCTTCCCGGAGCCGTTCTCCCCGACGAGCGCGACGACCTCGCCTTGGCGGATCTCGAGCGTGACGCCGTCGAGCGCGAGGGTCTCGGTGTCCGGGTAGCGGAACGAGACGGCTTCCGCGAGCAGCCGGTGGAAGGCGCGTGGCGCCGCCCCGAGCCGCTCGGTGCGCGCCTCCAGCTCGAGGAACGAGGCGTAGTCCTGGATGAAGAGCATCGACTCGTACAGCGATGCGGCGCTCATGTGGATCCCGCGCAGGCGGCTGCTCAGCTGATAGAGGCCGAACACGGCCGTGCCCGTGGCAGCGAGGTCCATCCTCCCGTCCACGAACAGGAAGGCGAGGACGGCGATCGTCAACGCCGTCACCGCGGAGGAGCTCAGCGAGCCAACCAGCGAGCGCCAGGTCCGGCGGCGCGCCAGCGCGCGCAGCTCGACCATCCGCTCGTCGTAGAGCCGGTCATACCGGCCGCGCAGGAAGCCCGCCGTTCCGAATGCGCGCACCTCCTTGGCAGGATCGCGCCGCGTCAGGATCGACTGCAGGTACATGCGCTGGCGTTCGTTGGCCGTCATGCCGCGCGTGAACTCGTACAGATCCCGGGTATTGCGGGACGCCACGAGCCAAAGCGGCAGGTACCCCAGAAAGACGAATGGCAGGAGGAGCGGCTGGAGAGCCGCGAGAGCGACGACGATCCCGGCTGCGGCGACCGCGCCGCCGACGATGCCGAGCAGCCCGTTCACGGTCTGGAGCGAGCGGAACTGCCCTTGCGCACGCGCACGGGCCAGCCGGTCGTAGAAATCCGGCGACTCGAACGCGAGCAGGTCGATCCGAGTCGAGACGTCCAGCACGCGGTCGAACGCCCGGCGGCCGACGAGCTCGGACAGTACGCGGCCCTGCTCCGCCTGAATCGCGTTGGCGAAGTCGAGCGCGACCGTGATCGCGACGAGGGCGGCCAGCTCGGGCACCATCGATGCCAGGTCGTCCGTGCCGCCCGCCCCCAGAACAGACTCGAAGAGGGCCTTGGTGATGAAGAGCTGGGCGGCGATTCCGAACGCCGTGGCCAGCTGCAGAGCCGCGGTGAGAAGGAAGGTGTTACGCCCTGCGTTCCAGACGAGCCGGATCGAGTCGGCGAGGAGCCGCGGGAGGTCGCGGAAGGTGCCGCGCGAGCCTTCCGGGTCCATCACCTCCCACCACGGTTTCCGCCGTTGCGCGCGGGCGGCCGGCTGCGGCGCGCCGTCCGGGGCGCCACCGGCGCTGCGCGTGAAGATCACGCGGTCGTCGCTCACACCGCGAGTTGTACCGAGGCGGGCCCCCGGTCGGTTCCGGCGCGGACCCTCCACCTGCCCCCGCGGTCCCCTCACGGGACCAAACCCCATGGGTGGGAATCCCATCCCCTCGGGCCGGATCTCCTCTTCCGGTAAAGGGATCCCAACCCCAGGGAGGGAGATCTTCCGGCGGAATGAGGCTACGGCCCTGAGC
>JBKOXM010000227.1:0-4094 GCA_046724925.1 Actinomycetota bacterium
GTCGTAGGAGACGCCGACCTCGTCGCCTTCCTCGACGCCGGCATCGACACGAATGTCAGTCGGGAGGCGGAGTCGTTCGATCGTTCCGGTTTGAGGAAGAAACGAGTGAGGATCCTCGGCATAGAGACGCACCTCGATCCCATGGCCGAGGAGCGCAGGCTCATGTGTGTCGATCGGCTCGCCGGCCGCGACGCGCAGCTGGGCTTGCACGAGATCGAGGCCGGTGACGAGCTCGGTCACCGGATGCTCGACCTGGATCCGGCCGTTCAGCTCGAGGAAGTAGAAGTCGCGACCGTCGAGCATGAACTCCGCCGTGCCGGCGCTCTCGTACCCGATTGCCTTCGCGAACGCGACGGCGGCTTCGCTGAGTCGGGCTCGGAGGTCGGCGTCGACGGCCGGCGACGGCGCCTCCTCGAGCACCTTCTGGTGGCGGCGCTGAATCGAGCACTCCCGCTCGCCGAGCGAGACCACGTTGCGGTGTCGGTCGGCGAGGAGCTGGATCTCGACGTGGCGCGGCCGCTCGAGGTAGCGCTCGCAGAAGACCGAATCGTCGCCGAAGGCGGCGTCGGCTTCCCTGCGCGCTGCCGACAGCGCGTCTCCGAGCTCATCGGCAGTGCGGACGACGCGCATCCCGCGTCCACCTCCGCCTGCCGCAGCCTTGACGATCAAGGGGAAGCCGATCTCGCTTGCGTCGCCGGCGGGCACGACAGGCACACCCGCCTCCTGCGCGATCTCTTTCGACCGCAGCTTGTCGCCTGCGGTCTCGAGTGCCTTGGGCGGTGGACCGATCCAGACCAGCCCCGCATCCTCGACCCCCCGCGCGAATTCCGGGTTCTCCGCCAGGAAGCCGTAGCCGGGGTGAATCGCGTTTGCGCCCACGGCGCGTGCCGCCCGGACGTGCTCGCCGGCGTCCAGGTACGAGCCAATCTCGATCATCTCGTCGGCCGAACGGGCGTGGAGAGCGCTGCGATCGTCCGCGGCGGCGACTGCCACGGTTCCGATCCCGAGCTCGCGACACGCGCGAAACACGCGCAGCGCGATCTCGCCGCGGTTCGCTACGAGGAGCTTGAGGATCTCCACGCGGGCTCGCGCTTGTCGAGGAAGGCGCGCAGTCCTTCCTGGCCTTCCTCGCTCGTGCGCAGCTGCGCGGCGATGTGAGCCGCCTCCTCGCCGCTCGGCGGCTCCAGGATCAGGCGCTTCGCGGCACGGACAGCTCTGGGCCCACCCGTGAGGAGCTCGCCGACGACTCGTTCGACCGCTTCGTCGAGGTCAGTTGCGACCTCGCTGACAAGGCCGATCCGAAGCGCGGTTTGGGCGTCGAACCGCTCCCCGCTGAGGAAGTACCGCCGAGCGGCCGCGGCGCCGATCCGGCCAAACACGAACGGCGAGATCACCGCCGGGATGATCCCGAGCTTGACCTCCGAGAACCCGAAGACGGCATCTTCCGAAGCGATCGGGATGTCGGTGCACGCGACGAGCCCGGACCCGCCGCCGAGCGCGAAGCCTTGGATACGCGCGACGACGGGCGCCGGACAGCGGTTGACGGTCACCAGCATCCGGAAGAGACCAAGCGCGTCCTCGACGTTCCTGTCGTAAGAAAGGTCGATCGAGGAGCGCTGCCACTCGACGTCCGCTCCCGCGCAGAAGCTCTCGCCCTCTCCCGCCAGGACCACGACTTGCGCCTCGCCCACGTCTTCGATCGCGTTCCTGAGCTCGGCGATCAGCGCGTCGTCGAACGCGTTTCGTCGCTCCGGCTTGGCGATCGTGACTCGGTAGATCGGCCCGTCGCGCTCGATGCGCAGCGCGCTCATCATGCGGGAGCTTAGAGTCAGCCGCATGCTGAAAGGCGCGCTTGCGGCCGCCCTCTCACCGTTGCGGGACAACGGCGCGGCGCTCGACGAGGACGGCATCCCGCCCTACGTGGACTTTCTCGTCGAGGGAGGCCTCGACGGTCTCCTCGCGCTGGGCACGACCGGTGAGGGCATCCTGCTCTCCGTCTCCGAGCGCAAGCGCGCGGCTGAGTTGTTCGTCGCCGCCGCAGGCGATCGCCTCGCCGTAGCCGTGCACTGCGGCGCGCAGACGACAGACGCGACGGTCGCCCTGGCGCAGCATGCAGCGCTCATCGGGGCCGATGCCGTTGCCGTGATCGGGCCGCCGTACTACCGACTCGACGAGGAGGCGCTCTTCCGGCACTTCTCCGCCGCCGCTGCAGCGTGCGAGCCCCTGCCCTTCTACGTCTACGAGTTCGCCGCCCGAAGCGGCTACGCAGTACCCCTCGAGGTGATCGAGCGCCTGCGGCGCCACGCTCCGAACCTGGCAGGCCTGAAGGTGTCGGACCGACCGTGGGACGACTTCGCGCCGTATCTGATCGAGGGGCTCGAGGTCTTCGCAGGCCCCGAGGCGTTGATCCGGCGCGCGATGGAGAACGGCGCCGCCGGGGCCGTCTCGGGCCTCGCGGCCGTGTTTCCGGAAGACGTGGTCGCCGCTGTGGCGGGCAAGAACGGGCGCGATGTCGGGGAGCTGAGGGCCGGGTTCGAACCGTTGCCGTTCCAGGCCGCGGCGAAACGGGTGCTCGCGCGTCGCGGCGTGCCCGTCCATCCCTACGTACGTCCACCGCTTCGACAGCTGACCGACGACGAGGAAGCCCGGCTCGAGCGGTGGCTCGAATCGTTGTAGGGAAGATGCACGGGAAGCGCTGCGCCGGGGGATGAGGATTACGCGATGAAGATCGTCGTGGCCGGCGCCGGAGCGATCGGGGCCTCGATTGCGTACCACCTCGCGCTCCGCGGGGAACGGGATGTCCTCCTCTGTGACAGGGGCCTGATCGCCGGCGGGGCCACGTCGAAGGCGATGGGGGGCGTCCGGCAACAGTTCTCGACCGCGCCCGAGGTGCGCCTCACCCAGGCCTCGATCGCCTTCTTCGAGGAGCTCGGCCTTCCATTCTTCGAGCAGGTCGGCTACCTCTTCCTCGCCACGACCGAACACGGACTGGCCGAGCTTGAAGCGCGTCGCCGGCTTCAGGCGGACCTCAGCGTTCCGGCCGAGCGCGTCGACGCGTCGTTCGTCGACGGGTTGCGTACGGACGACACGCTCGGAGCGGTGTTCTGCGCGACGGATGGCGTCGCCGATCCGCCTGCGGTTACGCGCGAGCTCGTCAGCCGCGCGGTCGAGCGGGGGGTGGACGTTCGCGAACGGACGCCGGTCGAGAGTCTCGAGGCCGACGTCATCGTCATCGCCACGGGTCCGTACTCCGCCGAGGTCGGCGCGGATTACGGAGTCGAGCTCCCCATCAGGCCGCTGTGCCGGCAACTGCTCCAGACCTCGACGATCGCCGGGCTCCCCGAGCGGCTGCCGATGACGATCGAGGTCGAGACCGGTTTTCACTTCCGTCGCCGCGGTGACACGCTCGTGCTTGCGATCGCAGATTCGACTCCGCGCTGGGGGTTCGAAGAGACGGTCGACGAGTCGGTCTTCGACGAGCGGTTCGAGCGGCTGGCGCACCGCTACCCACCAGCGGGCTCGGCGCGGATCGAGCGGGCTTGGGCCGGCCTCTACGACATGACGCCGGACGCCCACCCGATCATCGGGCGGGTTGCCGAGGGGGTCTTCGCGGCTTGCGGCTTTTCCGGCCACGGCTTCATGCAGTCGCCGGCGGTCGGCCGCGCGCTCGCGGACGAGATCGTCGACGGAGCATCCGAGTTCGACCTCAGCCCCTTCCGGCTCGAGCGCTTCCATAGCGGGGAGCTCTTTCCGGAGACGGTCGTGCTGTAGCGCGATGACTCCAGATCGGCGCACGATCGGTACGCCTGCGTGCGCAAGAATCCGCTAGGTCCTGACAAGGAACCCGCCCAGGGCGGGAACCCAGCCCTAAAGAGGGATTCCCAACCCTTGGGGGGATCCCGATAGGGACCGGCGCGGCGGGCTCAGGCTTCGAAGGCCAGGCCGCGGCGAGACAACTCGTCGAGCTCGAACCGGCCTTCGATCGTCGCCTCGACATCGAAGGTCTCCGCGATGTCCGGGTCTTTCCCGATCAGGCCCCGCGCCCTCCCGGGGAGCTCCTGCTGCGCAGCTTCCGCCGACTCCCACAGGTAGAC
>JBKOXM010000150.1:0-11266 GCA_046724925.1 Actinomycetota bacterium
GCACAAGAACGCCGCGGCCCGCAAGAAGTCGCAGGCCGCTCGCCTCGTCGGCCGCTAGGCGCTAGGCCGCCTCAGCCGGCGTCGGCGAGCGCCGGCTGCTCTTCGCGGGTCAACTCGACGATCGTGCGCTGGAGCTCGAGGTCTCCGGCGAGCCTGGAACCGCCCTTGAGCGCCAGGTCGAGGGCCGCCAACCGAACCGTGGCCTGTCGAAGCTCCTCGACTCCGAAATTCGCTGCCTGGGCGAACAGCTTCTCGACGTAGTACGGGGAGCGCTTCATCTTCGACGCCGCCTCCCGGGGAGCCACGCCTTCGGCCGCCCAGGCTTGACAGGCCCGAACTCGCCCCACATGGGACACGAGCAGACCAACGATGCGTGGGAGCTCGTCACGCCGCGAGCCCGAGCGCTCGAGCAGACGCTCGGCTGCCGCGAGGGCGGCCCCCGAGTCGCGCCGCCCCCAGGCGTCCGTCAGGGCGAAGATGGACGTGTCTGCGCGCCCCGCGGCAAGCGCATGCACCTCCCTTTCGGTGACCGGATCGTCGCCTGCCCACGTTGCGAGCTTCTCCACCTCCATCGCAAGCTCGTCGACATCGTCGCCTACGAGCTCGACGAGAGCTCGGCATGCTTCGGCGTCGGCGCGCACGTTCGCCGCAGCGAACTGCTTCTGCACCCAGCCGGTCAGAGCCCGTTTCGCGACTTCGTAGGCCAAGACGTCGCCGGCTTTCGCGCATGCCTTCCCCAGCGGCGACGACGGTTTCAGCTCCTCCGCGACGAGAGCGAGAACGGTCTCCGGTGCCGGATCGCCGAGATAGCGCACGACTGCGTCGACGTCGGCGGCCTTCCACGCGTGGACGAGCTTGCCCTCCTCGTTCCGCCTGCCGTCGATTCCCTCCACGATCACCAGGCGGCGACCCCCGCCGAACAGCCCAAGCGCGTTGCACGCGGCGACCACCTCGTCGCCGGTCACCACTTGCGCCGAGAGCCGCTCGACCGACGCCTCGTTGAAATGACCCCGAAGGCGCGAAACCGCGAGTGCCACTTTGGGGCGATCGCCACCGGTGATCAGATACACGGGCTTCAAGTCGGCCATCCGGCCAGGATACTCAGCCGTCTCGGCCGACCCAGACCTTCCGGCCGTCCGATTCGATCGTGACCGCGCCGTCGCGATCCGTCCTGTACAGCGCGAGGCTCGGTGAGTGGTCGAGCACCCAGATTGTCGACGGAGCCGGGTGGCCGTAGTCGTTGTGACGTCCGACCGAGATCACGGCGATCCTCGGCCTGAGCAGGCGCAGCAACTCGGGCAGGCCGGCGTCGGCCGAGCCGTGATGCCCCACTTTCAGGATCTCCACCGGTGGAGGATGCAGCCGGAGCGTCACGTCCGATTCGGCGTCGGCCGTGAGGAGTGCGTCGACGCTCCCGAAGGTGGCCAAGATCACAACTGCGTGATCGTTTGGATCGTCGCCGGGCGGTCCCGGGCCGTCGGGCCACAGGACGCGCAGCCGCAGTCGACCAATCGTGTAGATGGCTCCAGAGCGAGCCGTGATGACCGGAACGTGGTGCTCCCGCGCCTGCGCGAGCGCCTCCTGTTCGTCCGCGCTGTCGCTAGGGATCCGAGGATCGAGCACGAAGCCGACCCGCAGCCGCCCAAGCACCTTTGCCGCTCCTCCGATGTGGTCCCGCTGCGGATGTGTCTGGACGATCGCGGTGAGCTTCCGGACCCCGAGCCGGCGCAACTGCCCGGCGACGTCCGCCTCCGGGGGACCTTGATCGACGAGGACCGCTGCGCCAGGCGCCTGCACGAGGATGCTGTCTCCTTGACCGACGTCGAGTACGGTCAGCCGCAATCCCTTTGGCGCCGGCGGAGCTGTTGGGCCCGTCCGCGTCGTCCATGCGACGCCCAGCAGAGCCGCAAGTCCGGCCAGGGCCAGAGCCCGGACGACGCGAGGCGGCTCGAGCCGGAGCATCAGGAACGCAAGCAAGGCGAGTCCAAGAAGAGCCGCGAGGGCGGTAAACGACGACACGCGCGCGTGCGGAAGCGCGGCGATTGCGCGAGCGCAGAATGCGATGTAGGCACCCAACCAGCCCTCGACCCAGCCCAGCGCCGCCGAAGCCTCAGGCACGACTGGCTCCAGAAGCGCGGCGGCAAACGCGAGCCCGAGCAGCGGCGGAACAGCCGGCGCGGCAAGCGCATTGCTGAGTACGGAGTACACCGGGACGCTGCCGAACTGCAGCAGCAGGATCGGCGCCGTCGCGAGGCCGCACACGACCGACACGGCGACCGCAGACTGGAGCATTCGCGGCATCGGGTACCCGTCGAGGCGGCGCTCCAGCGGGCGGACGCCCACGAAGATCGCCGCGACGGCGCCGAACGAGAGCTGGAAGCCCGGCTCCAGGAGGCTGTACGGGTTCCAGGCCAGGAGTGTCGCGGCTCCGACAAGCATGAAGTGCCAGCGACTCCGCTGCCTCGAAGCCAGCCATGCCATCGAAGCGAGGCCGCCAGCGATCCCGGCTCTCACGACCGACGGCTGCCACCCTACGGCGAGCACATAGGCGGCGATCGCCGCGAGGACACCGACCTCTGCGGCTAAGCGGCCGACGCCGGCCAGCCACGCGAACGCGAGTACGCCGTAGGCAATTAGAGCGACGTTCTGTCCTGAAACGGCAAGTAGGTGATACAGACCCGAGTCCCTGAACGCCTCACGGAGCTCGTCCGAAAGGCCGTCGTCGGCGCCGAGCACGATGCCGGCCACAACCGCCCGCCGTTCGCCCTCGAGGCCCGGCGCGATCGTTTGCTCGAGCTGCGCCCGGATCGAATCGGCGATACCTCCCAGACCACCGCGCTTGCCGACGATGCGGAACCGATCCGCTCGCACGACGACGTGCACGCCCTGGCGGCGAAGCCAGGTTCGCTCGTCGAAGCCATCTTCCGGCCCCCGCGGCTCGGCGACCCGCGCGACCAGCTCGATGAGGGCGCCCTGCGGCGGTGCCCGGCCGAGTGGAAGCTCGAGCAGAACCGGCTCGCCCACCTGCTGCGAGCCGAACGCGAGAGTCCGTGCGCGGACACGAACCTCGTACGCCGTGCGGCGAGGAGGGGCCGTGACGACCAAGAGAGCACGCTCCGCCGTTCCCATCTCGCGTTGGAGGACGCTCCGATCGAGTGCATCGAGCCGCGCGCTTCCCCACGCCCAACCGCCGAGCGCCAGCACTGCGGCGAGCGCCGACCAGCGGCAGGCCCTCGAAGCAACCGCGAACACGGCCAGCGCCGCCGCGACGAGCAGGATCGAGGCCGGCACCCGCATCGCATTCGCGCATCCCAGCCCGGCGCAGAGCGCTCCCGCCAAAAGCTCCGGACCGAAACGGGAAAGGCGTTCGGTCAAGGCGCCACGAGTTCTCGAAGCTGCGCGAGCCTCGCGGGACCGATCCCAGGAATCGCGTCGAGATCGTCGACCGACGAGAACGCTCCATGCTTTTGGCGGTAGTCGAGGATCTTCTGGGCGGTGACCGGTCCGACCCCCGGCAGCGCATCGAGCTGCTCCTGCGTCGCCGTATTCAGGCGGACCGGCCCGGTCGGCGCAGCGCTTGCGTTGCCGGAAGCGGCAGGCGTGCTCGAGACTGGAGGAGCGCGAGCCGGGACGACGATCTGCTGCCCGTCGGCGACCGCCGCCGCAAGGTTGACCAGAGCCAGGTCGGCCTTCGGCCGAGCCCCACCGGCGCGCGCGACGGCGTCGGCTATCCGCGCGCCGTGCTTGAGCGTATAGAGGCCAGGACGGCGGACGGCACCCACGACATGAACGACCACACCGGCCGGCGCCGATGCACGCACGGGCGCAAGCGGGACGGCGGCTTGGCCCCCATCCCGACCGGCCAGGAGCTTGCCTCCCACGTAGAGCAGGACGAGCGCAAGGGCTCCGAGCGCCAGCACACGGCCGCGCGAGATCGAGAAGTCAGGCATGTCGCCAATTGTGACAACAGTTTTGTCACGACTGGCTCACGAGGTCGTCACGATTCCGTGCCAGCCATGCGAGCACGTCGGCGGCGTTCTTGTCCGGCGGGAAGACGGGATAGAACACCTTGGCGATCCGTCCCAGCGCGAAGACGAGCGTGACGCGTCGGTAGAGCGTTATCCCGTCGATCGCGAAGGTCGGCATCTGCAGCGCGGCGGCAAGCCGAAGCTCGGGGTCGCTGAGGATCGGGTACGAGATGCCACTTCGAGTCGCGAACTCGAACTGATCCGCGCGACTCTGCGCGCTCAGTCCCGCGACGCGCGCACCTGCCGCCTGGAGCTCGGGCTGCAGATCGCGGAATCCGCAGGCCTGCGGCGTGCAGCCGCGAGCTCCCGGTATGGCGTCCCAACCGGGCGGTGGATCGACACCAGGCTTCCCCGTGCGCGGATAGCAGAACAGCACCGCAAGGTCGCGGGCGAACTCGCTCAGGTCCAGGTCATCGCCGGTGGTCGTGGGGAAGACCAGCGGCGGGACAGACCGGCCGGGCAGGTGGTCGCAGGCGCCGTCGTCGGCGGGGACGGGTAGGTCTGGCGGCAGGACGTTCGGATCGTGGCCGCTCATCGGCGCGGGCGGCAGGACCGTCTAGCCGATGACGAGGTTGACCAGCTTCTGTGGGACGACGATCGCCTGACGAATCTCGCCTCCGTCCAGATACGCCTGGACCCTGGGCGAGGCCTTCGCCTGCGCGACTAGCTCCTCTTCGCTCAGATCGGTCGAGACTTCGACGCGATCGCGCACCCGACCGTTGACCTGGATCACGAGCTCGAATGTCTCGCGCTCCAGCATCGACTCGTCGGCCTGCGGCCACGGCTGCTCCCATAGCCGCTCGTGACCCAGCCGCTGCCACAGCTCTTCGGCGACGTGCGGCGCGTACGGCTGGATCAGTGACACCGCCGTCTCGGCGGCGAACCGAGAGTCGCCTCCCACGGGGTCACGCGACAGCTCGTTCACGAGCTCCATCACCGCCGCGATCGCCGTGTTGAAGGCGAAGCGCCGCCCGATGTCGTCCGTGACCTTCGCGATCGTCTCGTGCGCTTTCCGCGCCAGCGGGCCTGCCTCGGACCCAGTCACCGGCGCGCGCTCAGCGACCTCGCTCACAACGCGCCACAGCCTCCGGACGAACCGGACCATGCCCTCCACACTCGCCTCGGTCCATTCCATGTCCTGGTCGGCAGGGCCGAGGAACAGGATGTTCAGCCGGCAGGCGTCCGCACCGTAGCGCTCGACGAAGTCATCGGGGCCAACCACGTTGCCGGCGCGCTTCGACATTTTGACGCTGCCCATCGTCACCCAGCCGTTCGTGAAGAAGCGCGCAAAGGGTTCTCGAAACCCGACCAGTCCCAGATCGGCGAGCACCTTGATCCAGAACCGCGCGTAGATCATGTGCATCGTCGCGTGATCGGACCCGCCGATGTAGAGGTCGACCGGATTCCAGTAGTCGACGATCTCGCGGTCGAACGGAGCCCGGTCGTTGTGTGGGTCGCAGTAGCGGAGGAAGTACCAGGATGAATCGACGAACGTATCCATAGTCTCCGTTTCGCGGCGACCCTCACCGCGGCAGCGCGGGCACGTCACGGCGACCCAGTCCTCGGCTTGCGCCAGCGGCGGCTTGCCTTTCGGTCGGTAGTCCTCGATCTCCGGCAGGAGGACGGGGAGCTCGTCGTCGGGCACAGGGACGATGCCGCACGTTTCGCAGTAGACCACCGGAATTGGGCAGCCCCAGTAGCGCTGCCGGGAGAAGCCCCAGTCACGCAGCCGGTAGTTGATGGTGAAGCGTGCACGGCCGTCCACCTCGAGGCGCTCGACGATTTGACGTCCGCCCTCGTCTGCAGGCAGGCCGTCGAATTCGCCCGAGTTGACCAGCACCTCGTTCTCGCTGTGCCCGACGTACGCAGCGTCGGGGTCGACCTCGGCGTCACTCGGCTGAACGACGACCCGAACCGGCACACCGAATGTTTGAGCGAACGCAAAGTCGCGCGCATCGTGGGCAGGGACAGCCATGATCGCGCCGGTGCCGTAGTCGGTCAGCACGTAGTCAGCGACATAAATCGGAATTCGCTCGCCGTTGACCGGGTTGACGGCGTGGAAGCCCGTGAAGACGCCAGTTTTCTCCTCGGCCGCCGCGCGCTCCTCCGTCTTTTTCGTCGCGGCGCGGCGGACGTACTCGCTCAGCTCTTCACGCCGCTCCGAGCGCTCAGTCAGGCTTTCGACAAGCTCGTGCTCGGGGGCGAGCACAAAGAAGGTGGCGCCGAAGAGCGTGTCGGGCCGTGTCGTGAACACGGGCACGTCCACGTCCAGCTCCTCGATCCGGAAGAGGATCTCGGCTCCCTCCGAGCGACCGATCCAGTTGCGCTGACGTGCCGCGATCGACTCCGGGTAGTCCACTGCGTCCAAGCCGTCCAGCAGCTCCTGTGCGTAGTCCGTGATGCGACAGAACCACTGCTCCATCAGGCGTACTTCGACCTCGGCTCCGCAGCGCTCACAGCGGCCGTCGTGGACCTGCTCGTTCGCCAGCACCGTTTGATCGTTCGGGCACCACTTGACGGGCGCGCTCTTTCGGTAGGCCAGCCCGCGTTCGAGGAACCGCAGAAACTGCCACTGCTGCCAATGGATGTATTCGGGGTCGTGGGTCGACAGGACTCGCGACCAGTCATAGGCCCAGCCGATCCGCTTCATAAAGCGTGTGATCGCCTCGATGTTCCGCTCGGTGATCACGCGCGGGTTGCCACCCTCCTGGATTGCCGCGTTTTCAGCAGGAAGGCCGAAGGAATCGAAGCCTTGCGGGTGGAGCGTGTGCATGCCGTTCCGGCGCTGGAAGTGCGCGACGACGTCCCCGATCGTGTAAACCAGCAGATGGCCCATGTGCAGCGTCCCCGACGGGTACGGGAGCTGCTCGAGCACATAGGTCTTGGGCTGACGCGGCTCGTTCGAGACCTCGAACGCCCGCTCGTCCTCCCAGACGCGCTGCCATTTCGCCTCGATCGTTTGTGGGTCGTATCGCTCCAAACCGTCCTCCAGAACGAAAAAAGCCTCTCGATGAGAGGCCGTGGGAGACCGGCGCGGCGTCGCCGCGTGGCTCCCTGCGCTAGCCGAGAAGCTCCTTCTCCACTGCGATGACTGTAGCAATCCTAGGCGTCGCCTGCCCGCGCCGCCCCGTCGGGAAGTGCTGTTCGCTGCATCGACAGGGCTCCGGCCGATAGCGTCGCGGTTCCCCGACTTTGGAGGCTGCGTATGGCCGGATACACCATCCAGAACTTGAAGGAGGTCGAAGACCAGGCGCCCAAGTTCGGGCTGTCGCCCGATCTCGAAGCGCGGTTTGCCCGCGTGGCGCTGGAGGCGGAACTGATCGGCATCACGTATGAGCGTCTGGCGCCGAACTTCCGCATTCCGTGGGCGCACAAGCACAAGACGCAGGAAGAGGTATTCGTGCTCGTCGGGGGAAGCGCGCGGATCAAGGTCGGCGACGACCTCCTCGACCTGAAGCCCTGGGACGCTGTTCGGATCCACAAGGACACGGTTCGCGGCTTCGAGGCCGGGCCGGACGGCGCCGAGTTCATCGCGATCGGTGCGCCCGGCGGACCGGGTGACGCCGAGAACATCGAGGACATGGAAGCCTGGTGGAACGAGTGAGCGCGCGCGCTGCCACTGCGGCGCCGGGTCACTCTCTCTAGTTCACGCGCGCGGCCCCCACCCTTAAAGGGCGGGGCCGCACCCTCCGCCCTCGCGGTCGACGATAACGACCGGCGGCGCGCGTGTCTGTGCCGGCTCTGTGCCGATTCTGCACCGACGGGACGAGCGCGCCCCGGCGCGATCCCTAGCCTGCGGCCCCCGACGGGACCGCCGGTCCCTACCCCTGCGCCGCGCGGGCCGGCGCAAGCCCGGGCCGCACGAGCTGCGGCGGCGGACGCAGGCCGGCCTCGCTCGCGCGCGGGTTCCGCGGAGCCTCGAGCGGTGCCGCTCCGAAGGACGCGAGGCGCCGCTCTTCGGGCACCTCGGTGTAAAGCGTCGTTCGCTGCCGCGGGACGCGTCCGGCGGAGCGGATGAGCGCCTCCATCCGCTCGGGCGGCATCTCCTGGCCGTGCTCCGAGCCCGCTGCACGAGAGATCGACTCGTTCATGAGGGTGCCGCCGAGATCGTTCACCCCGGCGCGAAGCGCGGCCTTCACTCCCTCTGGCCCGAGCTTCACCCACGACGCCTGTACGTTCGTGATCCCTGGGTGCAGGGCCAGTCGCCCGACCGCGTGCACGAGCAGCGCCTCGCCGAAGGTCGGTCCTCGGCGAGCCCGACCCTTCAGGTACATCGGCGCCTCCATGTGAACGAACGGGAGCGGAACGAACTCCGTGAACCCGCCGGTGCGTCGCTGCTGCTCGCGCACCTCGACAAGATGGCGAGCCCAACTACGCGGTCCGTCGACGTGGCCGAACATGATCGTGGCGTTCGAGCGGAGCCCCAGTCGATGCGCAGCTGCGTGCACGTCGAGCCATTGCGCGGTCGTCACCTTGTCAGGGCAGATCACACGGCGAACCTCGTCGTCGAGGATCTCCGCGGCGGTCCCCGGCAGCGAGCCGAGGCCGCAGTCTCGAAGTCGCGTCAGGTACTCGTCCAACGGCAGACCGAGAGTCGCCGCCCCCTGCCAGATCTCGAGCGCGGAGAATGCATGCACGTGGAGCTCCGGGACAGCCCGCCGGATGGCGCGCACGACGCCGAGGTAGTACTCGCCGTCGAAGCCGGGGTGGATCCCACCCTGAAGGCAGACCTCGGTAGCGCCGCGCTCCCACGCCTCCTCGCTGCGGCGCACGATCTCTCCATTCGGGACGAGGTACGGCTCGCCTCGTAGGTTCGCCGCCAGCCGGCCTTTCGAGAACGCGCAGAAGCCGCAGCGGAAGTAGCAGACGTTCGTGTACTGGATGTTCCGAGTGACGACGTAGGTGACGTCGTCACCGACCGTCTCGCGTCGAAGCCGATCCGCCGCGGCGAGAACGCGGTCGCGTTCGAGCCCGCGCGCTCGGAAGAGACGCACGAGCTCGTCCTCGCCGAGCTCCCCACTCGAGTCGATCGGGAGCGCGTCCCGTGGCGCGAACGGAATCGCGTCCACCATCCCAGGTGCCCAGTCGTCCTCGCGAGCAAGTCTGAGGGAGTCGGATGCTCGCAGGACGTACGGCAGCACTGACGCGTCGATCCAGCCCTCGTCCACGTATTCGGGATAGACCGGCAGACGGGGGGCAAGCGCGAACCCACGGCTCTCCGTCGCCGCCCGCAGCTGCTCGACCTCGGGCCACGGGGCCTCGGGGTTGACGTGATCGATGGTGACGGGTGAGACCCCGCCCCAGTCGTCGATTCCGGCATCTAGCAGACGCGGAAAGTCGTCGTACGCGAGGTTTGGGGGCGCCTGGATGTGCCAATCCGCGCCGAGCACGATCCGCGCGACGGCGATCGTCCAGAGCTGCTCGTCGAGCGACGGTTCGGGATGCTCGGCCATCCGCGTTCCGGGTTTGGCCCGGAAGTTCTGGACGATCACCTCCTGCACGTGGCCGTAGCGCTCGCCCAGCTCCCGAATCGCGAGCAAGGCCTCGATCCGCTCGGCGCGCGTCTCCCCGATGCCGATGAGAATCCCGGTTGTGAACGGGACCCGCGCGCGGCCGGCGGCCTCCATCGTCGCGAGCCGACGCGCAGGGACTTTGTCCGGCGAGGCGTAGTGCGCCATCCCGCGATGCGACAGACGGTCACTGGCCGTCTCCAGCATCAGACCCATTGACGCGCTCACGGGACGGAGCGCCGCGAGATCGGCGGCAGTCATTACGCCCGGGTTCAGGTGAGGGAGCAGCCCGGTCTCGTCCAGGACCGCCTTCGCGGCCACGCCGAGGTACTCGAGCGTAGACGAGCAGCAGAGCGTACGCAGCTCGTCGCGGGCGACGCGATATCTGGCCTCAGGCTTGTCGCCGAGCGTGAACAGCGCCTCTCGGCACCCGGCTGCGGCGCCCGCTCGGGCGATCTCCAGTACTTCGTCGAGCGAGAGGTACGCCCGCTCGCCGCGCCTGGGCGGACGGGCGAAGGTGCAGTAACCGCAGACGTCGCGGCAAAGCTTCGTCAGCGGGACAAAGACCTTGGGGGAATAGGTGATGAGACCCGCGGCACCATCGTCGCGAAGCTCGCGCGCCCGCGCCCAGAGCTCGTCGAGCGGCGCTTCGAGGAGGTCGGCCGTCTCCACTCGACGACCTTACCCCGCCGTCGCCGAAGCGATTCGTGGGTTTTCTAGAGCCCCGGCGCGCGCCGAAGCGCCCCGAGCGGAACCCACCGGCTGCCTTTCCACTGGTTCAGCTGCACCTGCTCGATTGGGAAGTGGTCGCGCGTCGAGGTCTTGATCCGCACTCCCGGAAGGACGAATGGATTGTTCCTCTCGTCGATCCTCTGCACGGCACGCAAAAGCCCCGCGCGCGTGACGTTTCGTCCCATCCTGCGCAAGACGTTGACGGTCGTGAACGCGACTGCCATCGAGTAGACGTGGAAGACATCGTTGATGTCGCCGCGCGGGTTGTAGCGCCGCATGATCTGTCGGTACAGGCGCATCCCACGGTCGTTCGTAAAGCGCGGATTGGTCGGATCTTTCAGGAACTGGATCGTGATCGAGTTCTGGACGACGCGCGGGTTCGCGCTCGTCTCGGACGCCTTCATGATGTTCGAGGCACTTCCGACCTGATTGATGTACACCTGCGGTCGCCACCCGAGCCTGTTCGCCGACACGTACGACTGGATCGCGAAGCGCGGAGTCGCGATGATCACCAAGACGTTCGCACGCCGGGACTTCAGACGGGCGATCTGCGAGTTGACATCCGCCGCGTCGGCCTCGTACGGCTGGCGCGAGACGATCTGCCGGCGTTTTGCGCCGAGGCCTCGCTCGAGACCGCGGAGGAGGTCCTTCCCGTAGTCGTCGTTCTGGTAGAGGACGCCGATCCGGGCGTTCGGCTTCGTCTTCACGATGTGCTGCCCGTAGATCCGGCCCTCGGCGACGTAGCTCGGCAGATAGCCGATCGTCATCGGATACCGGCGGTAGTCGCGCCCGAAGGTAGTCGCTCCGCTGCCGACGAAGAGCTGCGGCACCCTCACGGTGTTCAGATAGCTGCGTACAGCGACGTTGTGCTGAGTACCGAGGCTGTTGAAGACCGCGAAGACGCGGTCGCGCTGCACGAGCTCCCGCGTCTTGGTGACGGTGTTCGCGGGGTTGTAGCCGTCGTCGACGAACTTGTACTCGATCCTGCGCCGGTTG
>JBKOXM010000114.1:0-4883 GCA_046724925.1 Actinomycetota bacterium
CGAGGATGTAGCCGTGCGACGCCGACACCTTCGGGTGACTCAGGATCTGGAGGAACTCGACTGCGTTCAGCTCCTCCAACGAGCGATCCATCACCTCGTCGAGATCGATCGCGGCGTAGCGCTCGACAACAGGCATGGGCAACCTCCTGACGATGCGTTTCCGCTCCGTCGAGGCTCGTGCCGCAGGCCAGTCCTAGGACTGATCGAGCTCGCTTTTGCGGCCTGTGGCGCGATCGTCCCCGATCGCGCGACGAGTGTCAATCGAGAGCCGTCGGCACCCCGCCGGTTCGCTCGTCAGCCGTGAAGGCAAGCCACCTGCCGTCGCGAGACCAGGCGGGATCCACCTCGTCGTACGGCGTCCGGGTGAGTCGCCTTTCGCGGCCCGAGCCGAGATCCCGGACGAAGAGGTCCCAACTTTCGTCGACGTACTTCGCATACGCCATCCGTTTGCCGTCGGGGCACCAAGTCGGATAGGCGGTCGGCTCGCTCGCGCGCAGCGTTCCGACGAGATCACCGACCTGATTCGCGACGACGATCTCGATCGGCGGAAACACGCGCGTGAAAGCGATTCGCCGGCCGTTCGGGGACCAGGCAGGTAGCGCGACGAGGTCGTCCTCGGCGGTGATCGCCCGGACGACGGCGCCGCCCGGCCGGAGCAGGAAGATGCGGCCGAGTCGGACTGCCGCGATCTTCTTCCCGTCAGGAGACCAATCGACAAACCCGTCCGCGCGCCAGTCTCTCGTCACTTGACGCAAGCGGCCGGTCGCTGGCTTCAGCACCCAGACGTCCGGGATGCCGCCGGTCACGAGCGCGAGCTCGGAGCCGGTCGGCGAGAAGGAGGGGCTCCAGCCGACGGTGTCCGTCAGCGTCAGCCGCCTCTTCCAGACGGGACGGCCCTTCGTCGGCCCCGCTCGACCGCGGCCGAGCTCGACGATCCCTTGCTCGGTGACAGCGACCAGCGAGCCTGTGCGGGGATTCCATTCGGGATCGAAAGCAAAGAGGTCGCGGGGAGTGACGCGATACATCCGCCCACCGCTGGCGGGAATCACGAACACCCGCGGGTTCATCGGCAACTCCAGGCTCGGCCCGACGCTCGTGGCGGGCAGCGGCTCGGTGATCGGCCGCGCCTGCGTGTCGAATGCCATGACGATCGCAGCGCACAGAGCTCCCACGCCGACAAAGGCCCGCCGCCACAGCGAAGGAGAGCACTTCGTCCGGCAGTCGCGTCCCACAGCGCGCTTATCGGCGGCACCGGGCCGAGCTTTGAGCACCCGTTAGGCTCGACCCATGTGCTTCGACCTCGACTCCTCGCCGCCGATTCCCGTCATCTCCGGAGCAGCGGTCTCGCACCGAGAGCTGGAGCTCAAAGCCGCGGACGGCAACCACTTGGCCGCGTTCTACGCCGAAGCCGACGAGCCATCGGGGAATTGCGTCGTCATCCTCCCCGACGTCCGCGGCCTGTACCGCTTCTACGAGGAGCTCGCGCTGCGCTTTGCCGAACGCGGGATCAACGCCGTCGCAATCGACTACTTCGGGCGGTCGGCCGGGATCTCGAAACGCGGCGACGACTTCGAATACATGCCGCACGTCGACCAGACGACGCAGGACGGGATCCAGGCCGACACGCGTGCGGCGGTCGGGTTTCTGCGCGAGCAGGGGTGCCGCTCGATCTTCACCGTTGGCTTTTGCTTCGGCGGCCGCAATTCGTGGCTGGCTGCGGCCGGCGGCCACGGTCTGGCGGGCGCGATCGGCTTCTACGGCCGTCCGGGCGAGGCGCGCGACGGCAAGCCGGGCCCGGCCCAGCGCGCCTCGGAGCTCGAGGCGCCGATCCTGGGCTTGATGGGCGGCGCCGACGAAGGGATTACGGCCGACGACGTCGTAGCATTCGAGCGCGCCCTCAACGACGCAGGGATCGAGCACGAGCTCGTGACGTATCCCGGCGCGCCGCACAGCTTCTTCGACCGCAAGCAGGACGAGTTCAAGGAAGCGTCAGAGGACGCCTGGTCGCGCGCCCTCGCGTTCATCGAGAAGCACGGCGTTCGCCGCGACGCGTAGTCGTTAGCGCGGCCTCGTCCTCGGCGAGCCAGTCTATGTCACGTGTGGAGTGAGAGCCGGTCGCGCCAAAGGGCGGCTTCGCCGGCGATCGCGTGGCACACCTCGACAAGCTCTTCCCAGTTCGTCTTGTCGACGGCCCGGATTCCGAGACTGCGGCACTCGCCGAGGATGAACGGACTCAGATAGCCGGAGAAGAGAACGATCGACCCAGGCCGTGCGCCGTCGCCGACAAGCTCGGTCGCCGCGGCGAGGCCCGACATCATCGGCATCTTGTGGTCGAGGACGACGATGTCGAAGTCGCTGTCCCGGAAGCGTTCCAGCGCCTCCTCGCCGGAGGCGGCTTGCTCGACCAGCCAGCCCTCCGCGCTCAGCACGGCGTCGAGCATCTCGGTGATCTCCGGCTCGTCGTCGACGACGAGGATCCGGTCGGCAGCTTCGTTCATGCGGCTCATCGGCAACCCTCCTTCGTTCCTCAGTCGCCGCCGAGCCGCAAGACGGTGACGACACCACCACTCAAAGTGTGCTCGGCGACGCTCGGCTGGCGATCCCTCGAACGAGGGAACGCCCTTGCTACTGCGACGAGGCGCCGCGCAAGTCGTCGGCGACGAGAGGCTCGGCTGCCGGGATCTTGTCGACGATCACGTAACGCTCCGTGCGCTCGACGACTTTCTCGAGCGCCGGCGTTTCATGACCGGGGAGTAGCGCAAACCGGTCGTCCTGAGCACGCACCCGGTCGTACTCGTCCACGGTCATCCCGACCCGCTCACCACAACCACCCTCCGCGCCGCACTCACACATGAACTCGACGCGGCCGTCCGGAGACCATGCCTGAGCCGAGTCGCCCAGCTCCGAGATCCGCTCGTTGACCTCGCGAAGGAGCGCCTCGTTTCGAGTCTGTCGGGCCAGCCGGTCCCCGAGTTCGCTCATGGGGCGATGGTAGCCGGGATACCGCAGGATCGGACGCGGATTCGCCGACTGCGAGCCGGAACCCCTGGCTGAAGGCCGTGCTCAGGGGAGGCCGCAGGCGGGGATGTCATTGGGACGAACTCGTCCTTGGTCAGAACACCGGTCCCGAGGTCGCCGACGTTTCTCCACCCGCTGAGGCCGAAGCAGAGAACGACGCCGCTCACGCCGGCTGCAACAAGGATCCGCGCGACTTCGTCGCGGTCCAGCCGTCAACCTCCGAAGACGACGAGCGCGACCGCGACGTACTGGCAGGCCGCGGCGCCGATCACGAGCGCGTGGAAGACCTCGTGATAGCCGAACACCTCCGGCACAGGATCGGGGCGCTGCAACGCATAGATCACCGCGCCGGCCGTGTACAGAACGCCGCCGGCCGCGAGGAATGCGAGCCCCGCGGGCCCGGTCGCGTCGTAAAGCTCCGGAATCGCGACGATGCCCACCCAGCCGAGCGTCACGGCGATGACCGCCGCGAGCCACTTGGGCGCGTCGACCCAAGCGAGCTTGAGCACGACGGCCGCGAGCACGCCGCCCCAGACGACGGTGACGACCGACCAACGCCAGGCGCCCTCGAGCGCCAGCAGCGCGAACGGGGTGTAGGTCCCGGCGATCAGGAGGTAGATCGCCGTATGGTCGAGCCTGCGCATCCAGCGCCGGGCCCTGGGTCCCCAGTTCAGGCGATGGTAGAGCGCACTGATGCCGAACATGGCCGCCACCGCGGCGGCGAAGATCGCCGCCGCTAAGCGCTCGACCCCGTCCGGAGCCGTCGCGACAAGCAGAAGCCCGCTCGCAATCGAGACCACGAACGCGTACTGGTGCCACACGCCTCGGAGGCGAGGCTTCACGCGCGATTCCACGCTCATTCGGGAGTCGAGACTAGCCGGACCGCGGCTACGAAACCGACGCTCGCCGCCCGCCCCGCGGCTCAATCGGCATCAGCTCGCCGTGGGCCTCGAAGAGCTCGTCGCAAGCAGCCCAGATCTCGTCGAGCGATACGCGCTGGCCGGCGGTTCCGGGATCGAGCGCACATGCTTGGTAGACGAGGTCGCGGTCTTGCTCGAGGTACGCGCGGACGGCCAGCTCGCACACGTTCAGGTACGTGCGATTGAGCGCGGCCAGCTGCGGCGGGAGCGGTCCGACGGGCTCGGGGCGGATGCCGCCGGCTCCGGCGACGCACGGCACCTCGACACACGCGTCCTCGGCCAGGTTGTCGATCAGTCCGCGGTTCCGAACGTTCCCGTTGAAGCGGAACTCGGAGCCGGCCTCGAGCGCGTGGATGATCGCCGGTGCGTACTCGTTGCTCTGCCGCAGCGGGAGCTCGTCGCCGCGCTCGAGCGCCCGGACTGTCGCGTCGAAGCGTTCGAGGTTCTCCTCGCTGCGGCGGAGGTATTCGTCAAGCGAGATTCGAAAATGCTCGACGAGCTCGGGATCGCCTAGGAACCAGGGCACGTACTCGGCGGCGTGCTCGCTCGACTCCGTCTGGAAGTAGCCGAGGCGCTTGAAGAGCTCCGCACGAACCGTTCGCCCTAGGCCGTCGAGATCGGCGGCGATCGCCGCCTCGAGCGCCGGGTAGAGGTCATCGCCGGCCGCCGACGCAAGTCGCAGGAAGAAGGCCTGATGGTTGACGCCGGCCGCGAGGTAGTCGAGCTCCGGCTCGTCGAGCAAATCGGCGAGCTGCCCCGCGGTTCCCTGCACCGAGTGACAGAGACCGACGACGCGCTCGATCTCCGTGCCGGAGTAGACGCACCAGCAGAGCATCGCCATCGGGTTCGTGTAGTTGAGTAGCCACGCGTCAGGGCACAGCTCGGCCATGTCGAGCGCGGTCGCGCGGATGACTGGGAAAGTGCGGAGGGCGCGAAAGACACCGC